>NZ_JAPZRB010000423.1:0-7184 GCF_027531105.1 Microcystis sp. LE18-22.4A | reverse complement strand
TGACTGTGATTGTTGTGATTGTGTCATGGACTGTGATTGATTATTGATAAAAGGTTGCTGAATACAATATAATCATAGTATTCATTCAATCATTTCAATCACAGTTTAGACTGATGCTGTGATTGTGTCATGGACTGTGATTGATTATTGATAAAAGGTTGCTGAATACAATATAATCATAGTATTCATTCAATCATTTCAATCACAGTTTAGACTGATGCTGTGATTGTGTCATGGACTGTGACTGATTATTGATAAAAGGTTGCTGAATACAATATAATCATGGCTCTTCGGTTTGTGTTATGCAATGGACGGGGGTTATAAGGGATGGAACCCTTATAGAGAAAGGCATTTAGCGATTTTTGTCAATTGTTTTTGCTCTAGAGCGAACTAATCAATTAAGTCTCTTGCCAGATAAGGATTTAGTCGATTTATGCCCCCCTATCGAACCATACCAAGTAACGAAGAACCTCCTGTCTCCTGTCTCGGAGTCTCCTGTCTCGACTAGGAAATTAATTTTGCACGACTACTTAACAGCAAACCCTAATTAGCGATAAAATGGGTGTGATCTTCAAATCTGACCTGTTATATGACTAATCGCTTAGAAGTTGAGTCGGCTATTAAGCAACTGCCAGAAAGTGAAGTCCGCTCTCTGGCAAACTGGCTTCAAGACTATCTTGATGAGATGTGGGATAGACAAATTGAAGCGGACCTAGCATCGGGAAAATTAGATCGCCTCAGCGCTCAGGCGGAAGAGGATATTGCAACCAACAACGTCAGAGATCTCGATTTACCATTAATCATGGATGAACCGATAGATATTGAAGTAGTTCGCACTGAAGCACTAAGAAAGCTGGGTAGAAATATAGTTAATTTTTCAAAGATTGAAGGTACTTTAAAGTATCTACTTTCAGTGACTCAGAGCGAGGGATTATCAACATCAACTGGTAACCAGTTGGTTGACAATTATGAGAGATTTCGTAAGCACACATTAGGTCGCCTAGTTTGGAAATTACATGACACTGTGCTAGTTGATGATAGTCAGTCTGAAGCTCAACTAGACTCTTCTGAGTTAGGTATGTCTTTGTCATTTAAGGTTTCCTATAGTGACTCAGATTTCTTAAATGCTCAGAAACAGGCTCTCTTAGACATTGTGGCGGAACGAAACAAGTTGATTCATGAATATTTAGCGCCACTGGATACTAGCTCTATAGAAGACTATTACAAGTTAATCAGTCTTTTAGATGAACAAAACCCTCGATTATTAGCTCATCTTGAAGAGCTTGGGTGGATGCTAACCTCATGTATAGAGTTAGTAAAAGACCTTCAATCATTCATTAAATCACCAGACTTTCACCAGTTTATACACTCTAGCCAATCCGATGCCTAACAAGTGCGTGTACAGGGAACGGCGGCAGACACTATCGGTTATGATGCAGACAGTTGGTCACACCTTGCCCCTAGTAAAAACTTTTTCAGCAGACCCTAGCCATTATACCGATAGGACGGGTTGGCCGGTAGAAATGGCCTTTTCGACGATATCGGCGGCCATTTTCACTCCTCCAGTCTTCTGTAGTGCTTTTTGCATTTTCAGGGCATTTTCTCGGTAACTGGGGACGGATAACACCTTTTCAATGGCTCCTCGTAAACGGGGAACTTCTAGACGGGAAATCGGAATCACTTCCCCTGTACCCGACCATTTTATCCGAGCAGATACCCCCGGTTGGTCGTTAGCGATGGGAATGGCCACCATCGGTACAGCTTGCGCTAGGGATTCTAGGGTAGTATTTAAGCCTGCGTGGGTGATAGTAAGAGAGGCTCTGGTTAAAAGCTCTAATTGGGGAGCGTAGGGAACAACTAGGGCGTTTTTTGTCGTTATTTGAATGTTAGAGTCGGTGTTGCCCAAGGATAAAACTAATTGTACCGGCAAATCGGCACAGGCTTCGGCGATCGCATTAAAGGCCGATTGTAGGCGATTTTGAATTGTACCGAGGGAAGCATAAATCAAGGGTTGTCCGGTTAATTTTTCGTAGGGAAAAGGAATCGTTTTTCTGGTGGAGGAATCGTGAAAGGGGCCGGTAAAGTGAAAGTGAGCGGGTAAATTTTGCCGAGGAAACTCGAATTCGGCAGGTTGTTGGCTAATTTGGGCGATGGGTGAATAGCGTTGATTGATGTTTTGATAGGGAATTAACCCCCATTCTTGACGCTGCCGGTTGATTAACTCATTCAGAGGACGCGTCAGAGAGTCAAGCAGTTTATAGCCAATTTTATTGCGAATAACCCCGATAAATGAGGGATTATAGTCCCAAGTGGTGATAAAGGGCGGAATGAGCGGGTCACGATTGAAAACTAAAGCCGAACAAAAACTGATAAAGGGAATAGCTAATTTTTCTGCGATTGTACCTCCTGAGGGGGAGGCTTGATCGACAATTAGGGCATCAATTCCCAAGCGACGCATCTCTTGAGGGATAGTTTGAAAGAGAGTAGCTGTAGAATCAGTTACTAATTGTAGCGTGCGACGGGCGGCGGCTGTTCCCTGTAATTGACCAATTTCGGCTAAACTTTTGGCTGATGTGCCTTTCGGATATTTGTCGGGTGCAATTGCCTGAAAATCTAACCCGGCTGCTTGCACCATTTCTTCACCATCAAGAGTTAAAAAACAGGTAACTTTATGACCGCGTTTTTGTAACTCTTTTCCTAAAGGTAGAAGAGAATAAATATGTCCAGAGGTTGTAGGACAGAGTAAACCAAAATGAGTCATTAAACACCTCCACAGGTTTTCTTTAATTCTTCTAGATTCCAGAATGCACCACCCAAGGCGGAGAATTGTATTCCTTCAAAGCAGTTACGCACAGCCCCCAAAGCGAGGGGATTAACTAGATAAATAAACGGGACGTATTCCTGTTGAAGTTGTTGAATTTCATTATAGATAACTTTGCGCTTCTCAAAGTCTAATTCTTGGGAACCTTTGACGTATAAATCGGCGATTTTTTTCTCCCAATCCGCCGCTTGCCAGCCTTGAATCGGAGGGCTGCCGGGTTGAGGTTGTTGGTTAAAAGCGTGGAGATTTCCATCTACATACCAAATATTAGGGGCGTGGGGTTCATTATCGCCGGTAAAACCTAAAATATGTGCTTCCCAATCTAGACTATTACTTAGTTTATCAACTAAATTGCTAAAAGCGATCGCTTGAAAATCCACTTGAATTCCTATTGCGGCTAAATCATTTTTAATTTGTGCGCCAATTGCTTCCCGGATTTTGTTACCCGCGTTAGTAATCAGGTTAAATCTAACGGGATTATTATCGATATCGACTAGCAGATTATCACTATTATACTTAAATCCCGCCTCTAATAATAATTCTTTGGCTTTTTCGGGATTGTAATCGTAACCTTTCAGGGTTTTATCGTAAAAAGGCGATTGGATAGAAAGAAAAGAATTTTGTTCTTGTCCCAATCCTCGATAGATATCATCAATCATTCTTTGACGATTAATGCCGTAGGCAATAGCTTGGCGGAAATTTAAGTTATTAAACCACCTAGATTTAATTGGCTCTACTAGGGGTTTTCCGTCGCGTTTTCCTTGATTGAGATTAAAACCGATAAATTGGGTTCCGTAGGCAGGTCCCCCATTAAAAATAGTGAAATTTCCTCTTTCTTCTTCAGTTTTTAAGAGGGAGAAAAATTCGGGAGTTACCCCAATAGAATCTAAACTTCCCGAACGAAATTGCAGTAAAGTTGTATCCTGAGATTCAACAATTGCCCAAATTACCGAAGTTATATGAGGTAATTGTTGTCCACGGTCATCTTTTTTCCAATAGTAAGGGTTATTCTCAAAAATAATCCTTTGTCCCGTTATATATTCTTTTAGTTTATAAGCACCATTAAAAACAATTTGATCGGGAGGAGTATCTAACCCCCAAGTGGAGAGAAATTCTAACCTACCATCGGGGCTTTTTTTCTGAATAGTTTTTTCTAAAGCGTGTTTAGGTAAAATCGGTGAACTGACAGCATCTAAAAAAGGAGCAAAAGGTTCGGGGAGTTTAAATTCGATTCTGCGATTATCTAGTTTAGTGATAACTGGAAATTCTTTTTTTAATCCTATTCTTAAACTATCGCGGTAGTTGTTAGGAATATCAGGATTTAGATATAAGTCTTTATAGGTAAAAACCACGTCATCAACAGTTAAGGGTTGACCATCCGACCATTTTAAACCCTCTCTGATAGTAAAAATAATGCTCAAATTATCATCGGAAATTGTCCAAGATTCTGCTAACACCGGTTCTTTTTTGCCAGTAATGGGATTTTCTGTTAATAGTCCTTCGTAGGTTAAACCAAAAATATTCGGGGATTCGGCCGATAAAACAGCATTAAAGGTTTTTGGGTCACTTAATACCGATATGACCACTTGATTGCGTCTAACTTGATTACCACAAGCAGTTAGGGAAATCAGCAATAAACAAGAAATTAAAAATACCGTTAATCCCTGCCAAAATTTCACCATAATCTTTAATATTTTTCTGTCCGACTATCTAGAAGTAAAGACCTTGCCTTGCTATATAGGGTTTGCTGAATAAATCTAAAAACCTTGTTGGGTAAGACTTTTAGACTTTTTGTCAATCAAAAAGTACCAGGTATGGGAGTGATCAGGGGGAAAATCCCTGGACTTTTTCCCTAAAAATTAGGTAATTGGCCACCTCAAAACCGGTAAAACCCCACACCCCACACCCCACACCCCAAACCCTGCCCCCACCGAAAAACTTTTTCAGCAGACCCTATATACACCGAAACTGACCAAGCTGAAAGCCGCTGGACTGTTTCCTTGCCCCATCAATATAACAGGAAATGAGACAAAAAATCTCGCCTAGGAAAGATTGACAAAGGCGAGAAACCGTGTTTCCATCAAAAATATGAGATAAAATCTAAGAACGTTGTTCGATCGGTGTATAGGGGACTTCGTGTTCTCCTGTGTAGATTTGGGTAGGACGGAAAATGCGGTTAGTATTTAATTGTTCTTTCCAGTGGGCCAACCAACCGGCCACCCGGGAGATGGCAAAAATCGGGGTAAATAAGTCATTGGGGATGCCTAATTTCCGATAGACCAATCCCGAATAGAAATCCACATTAGGATAGATACCTTTTTCGCCGTAGATATCCACCATTGCCTGTTCTAATTCTAGGGCGATATCGTAGTATTCATCGGAACCTAATTCCGCGAATAATTGTTCAGCAAGGTTTTGTAAAATCGTCGCCCGGGGATCCTTAACTTTATATACCCGGTGTCCAAAACCCATAACTTTTTGTTTATTGGCGATACATTTTTCCACATAGGGACGAACATTAGCCACCGAACCGATTTCCTCTAACATTAACAATACTTCCTCGTTTGCCCCACCGTGGAGGGGGCCGGCGAGAGTTCCCACTGCTGAAGCGATGACACCGTAGGGGTCGGTTAAAGTGGAAGCCGTCACCATGGCCGAAAAAGTCGAGGCATTCATGGTATGTTCGGCGTGGAGGGTCAAACAGACATCGAAAACTTTCGCCGCTAAATCCGTTGGTCGTCTTTCCGTCAACATATAGAGGAAATTGGCCGCATAATCAAGACTATCGTTGGGCTGAATGGGATGATTACCTTTGCGAATTAATTGAAACGCCGCCACCATGGTGGGGATTTTCGCTAATAACCGCACCACTGCCTGACGGATATATTCGGGATTATCCAAAGCCCGACGGGCATAGTATAACCCTAAAGCCGCCGCCGAAGTTTGTAGCGCATCCATGGGATGGCCTTTTTCGGGGAAGCATTTCATCATGTCTTCGATACGGTACTTGATGCGTCGATGATAACGGATTTCATCGGCAAATTCGTCCAGTTCCGCCCCCGTGGGCAGAACACCCCAGATAAGGAGATAGGCGGTTTCGAGGAAGGTACTTTTTTCGGCGAGTTCCTCAATCCGAATGCCCCGATACTCTAAGATTCCCTTTTGCCCATCCACAAAGCTGATACTCGATTGGGCGGCGGGAATTCCTTCTAAACCTGGCCGATATTCACAAACTGTCATAGTTCTACTTTCCGTGGCGAAGATTAAGCCCTAACGCTAACTTACTTGATCTTTCCACCCTTACCGAAATTTTATAGAAATTCTTCGGTTCTGCCTCTCCCGTTCAGGATTGGGGAGAAGTGGACGGAAATTACCCCTATTTAGCGATTGCTTCGTCGATTTAGTCAACCCTGCCCTAGCGCATTTTTTCTGGGCTTACTGTTGCGACTCTAGCTAGAGGACTTGATATTTATCTACTTTCATTGTAGCGAGACTATCTCGATCGATTGAGCCGAGCGATAATTTTTTTAAGTTTCTTCGGGATTAATATTTAACTCCCGCAGTTTTGCCGCCAATCGTTCGGCCCGTTGCCGTTCCGCTTCCGCCCGTTGACTTTCCGTTTCGGCCCGTTGCCGTTCCGTTTCGGCCCGTTGCCGTTCCGTTTCGGCCCGTTGACTTTCCGTTTCGGCCCGTTGTCGTTCCGTTTCGGCCCGTTGTCGTTCTTCGTTGTAACTGGTGAAAGGTTGACCATCGGGATAATACAAAACTAACTCTGGTTCGGCTAATTGAAAACGAATGCCCAAGCGAGGACTTACCCAATTATCGAGATTTTCTAGACTTTCGAGCCGATTTTCCCGACGAATACAGCCGCCCAAATCATTTTTATCGGGATTATAAATGTAGTATTCTTCCACACCATAACGGTCATAAAACAGCAGTTTTCTGGTCATTTCCGTTGGGGTATTGCCCGGAGAGAGAATTTCAAAAACCACCTGCGGGGGGATATTGTTCTCTTTCCACTGTTGATAGGAACCTCTTTCTCCCTTGGGTCTGCCAAAAGCTACCATCACATCGGGTGCTTGCCGAGTCTTATTATCTCCCTCCACGGGATACCAGAGTAAATCGCCAGCGACAAAAACATCGGCATTATTGGCAAATAACCAGTCTAGATTCGATTTAATCGTCGTAATCCAGCGAAATTGTCTTGTATTATCGGCCATCGGTTTACCATCGCTATCGGGATAGACGATTGCGGTTTTCGGGCTGTCGTCGAGTTGTCTAACCATTGCTTAACCCTAGAATTTCGTCTTGGCTTCCTTAATAGTATAACTTTACTAGAAAAAATCAGAGCAAATATTTAGGG
>NZ_JAPZRB010000107.1:0-5613 GCF_027531105.1 Microcystis sp. LE18-22.4A | reverse complement strand
AGTTATCAGTTATCAGTTATCAGTTATCAGTTATCAGTTATCAGTTATCAGTTATCAGTTATCAGTTATCAGTTATCAGTTATCAGTTATCAGTTATCAGTTATCAGTTATCAGTTATCAGTTATCAGTTATCAGTGTTCGCTGAAATATAATTAGTCTCTAGAAATATTTGCAGTTGCCAACAAAAAAACATGAGTGAAGTAATTTTATCGGTAAAAAATCTGACCGCTAGTATTGATGGAAACCAGATTCTTAAAGGAGTTAACCTCGAAATTAAAGCAGGTGAAACCCACGCAATTATGGGGCGCAATGGCTCAGGAAAAAGCACCTTTTCCAAAGTAATCGCTGGACATCCCGATTATGAAGTAACTGGGGGAGAAATAATTTATAAAGGCGAAAACCTTTTGGACAAAGAACCCGATGAACGAGCGCTTATGGGTATCTTTCTCGCATTCCAATATCCCCTAGAAATCCCCGGCGTTAGTAACCTCGATTTTCTTCGCGTTGCCTACAATGCCCGACAAAAATATCTAGGCTCGGAAGAATTAGATAGTTTTGACTTTGAGGAATTAGTCGAGAAAAAACTAGAAGTTGTCCAGATGAATCCTAGCTTTCTTGGCAGAAGTTTAAACGAAGGTTTCTCCGGTGGTGAGAAAAAACGTAATGAAATCCTACAAATGGCATTATTAGAACCTACTTTAGGAATTCTCGATGAAATTGACTCCGGTTTAGACATCGATGCTTTGCGAATTGTTGCCCAGGGAGTCAATCAATTAGCTACTCCCGATAACGCTTTTTTACTTATCACTCACTATCAGCGTCTGCTCAACTACATTGAACCCGATGTTATTCATGTTATGTACGATGGGCGCATTGTCACCAGTGGCGGTAAAGAATTAGCCCTCGAATTAGAAAGAACTGGCTACGATTTCCTCGACGAACAATTATTAGCCGTTAAGTAATCTAGCTATCAGTTATCAGTTATCAGTCATCAGTTATCAGTTATCAGTATTCAGTTATCAGTATTCAGGAGTCAGTATTCAGGAGTCAGTATTCAGGAGTCAGTATTCAGGAGTCGGGAGATAGGGTGATAGGGATTTAGGGGTTTAGGGAAATTTCAGCCAAATGCTCCACTACCCCACTACCCCACTACCCCACTACCCCACACCCCACTACCCCACTACCCCACTACCCCACTACCCCACACCCCAACCCTCCAACCCCCTCTTACCAATGACAGCCATAATCACGAAACCTGAACAATCAGGAGAATTATTGTTAAAATTGTCGCGAGAAACGGTTCCCACTATCGATAACGGTAAAATTCTCGAATTAAGAGAATCGGGAGCCAGTAAAGCTCAAGAATTAGCCATCCCGGGCAAAAAAGACGAAGAATGGCAATTCACCGATTTAAGTCAACTCTGGGCGATCGATTTTCGCGTCCCCCAAACCGTTACAATCGATAAAAATGCCCTCGCTACTTTTTTGCTGCCCGAAGCCAAAAACAGCCACCTAGTCTTCGTTAACGGCATTTATCAGCCCGAATTGTCCGATATCTCCGCTTTACCCGCCGGTGTCAGCGTCGGCAATCTCGCCAATGCACAAAAAGATGTTCTTGTCAACTATCTAGGCAAAGAAAAAACACCCGAATTTTTTACCGCACTCAACCAAGCTGGTTTAAGCGATGTAGCAGTAATTCACGTCACCGCTAACACCGTCGTCACAACCCCGATACATCTCTTATTTATCACCGTTGTGGAGGAAATTCCCCGCTTTTATCAGCCCCATAGCCTAATCGTGGCGGAAACGGGAGCCAGTGTCAATATTATTGAGAACTACGGGGCTTTAGCCGAATATTGCTCCGATTTACCTGTAAATTACTCTTATTTCACCAACGCTGTCACGGAAATTTACCTCGAAGCCAACGCCGAGGTCATCCATACCAGAGTACAACGGGAATCGGGAGATGGTTTTCACATCGGACGCACGATAATTGAACAAGGGCGCGATAGCCGTTACACTCTCAACGAGATAAATCTAGGAGCTAAACTCTGCCGTCATAACCTCGATATCCTGCAAAAAGGAGCACAAACCGAGACAAATCTGCACGGATTAGCCATGATTACTGGACAACAAACCACCGATACCCACAGCGCCATCTATCTCAACCATCCCCACGGCATCACCAAGCAACTGCATAAATGTATCGTTGATGGTAGCGCTCACGCTATCTTTAATGGTAAAGTGTTTGTTCCCAAACCCGCCCAATTAACCAACGCCTCCCAGTTAAATCGGAATTTGTTAATTTCTAACAAGGCACGAGTCAACACCAAACCCGAATTACAAATTACCGCCGATAACGTCAAATGTTCCCACGGGGCAACCGTTAGCCAACTGGAAGCCGATGATTTATTCTATCTGCAAAGCCGGGGCTTAAGTGCCGACACCGCCCGCAGTTTGTTAATTGATGCTTTCTCGGCCGAGATTTTAGCTAAAATTCCTCTAGAATCCCTCCGCCAAAGATTGGGGCAATGCGTCGCCTGTCGCAGTGTGGAATAACTCTACCGGGGTGGGTGTCAACCTGCCCAAAGTACCCCTCTGACTCCTGACTAAAATGACAATTATCCAAGAAAAAACCCTCGCCCAAAAAGTCCGCGCCGATTTCCCTATCCTCCATCAAACCGTACACGATAAACCCCTTATCTATCTCGATAGTGCCGCCACTTCCCAAAAACCCATTCAAGTATTAGAAACCCTGCGAAACTATTACGAAAAAGATAACGCTAATGTGCATCGGGGGGCGCATACTTTAAGTGTCCGGGCAACGGAAGCCTACGAAGGAGCCAGAGATAAGGTCGCTAGGTTTATTAATGCCGCTTCTCGTCAGGAAATTGTCTATACTCGCAACGCCACGGAAGCGATTAATTTAGTCGCCTACAGTTGGGCATTAAATACCCTGAAAGCAGGGGATGAAATTATTCTCTCGGTGATGGAACACCACAGTAATTTAATCCCCTGGCAAATTGTCTCCCAAAAGACGGGGGCAGTGATTAAATATGTGCAGTTAACCAGCGAAGAAAGCTTTGATTTAGAACAATATAAATCCTTGTTGTCTGACAAAACTAAATTAGTTGCTGTCCTTCATGTTTCTAATACATTAGGCTGTATTAATCCCGTTGCCGAAATAGTCAGCCTTGCCCATCAAGTCGGGGCGAAAGTATTAATTGATGCCTGTCAAAGTGTCCCCCATTTAGCCATTGATGTGCAGGCCATAGATTGTGATTGGTTGGTGGCTAGTGGTCATAAAATGTGCGCCCCCACCGGTATTGGATTTTTGTACGGCAAAGAGGCGATTTTAGAGGCAATGCCGCCCTTTTTTGGTGGTGGCGAAATGATTGCGGAAGTCTATTTAGACCATTTTACCTGTGCCGAACTGCCCCACAAATTTGAAGCGGGAACCCCCGCTATCGGCGAAGCGATTGCTCTCGGTGCTGCGGTAGAATATTTAATGGGTTTAGGTATGGATAATATTCATGCCTACGAAGAAGAATTAACCGCCCATTTGTTCAAAAAATTAGGAGAAATTGAGGGTTTAAGAATTTACGGGCCATCACCTAGTTTAACGGGCCAGGGTCGGGCTAGTTTAGCCGCCTTTAATGTGGAAGGGATTCATGCCAGTGATTTAGCCACTTTATTAGACCACGAAGGAATCGCTATTCGCTCCGGTCATCACTGTACCCAACCTCTACACCGCTTTTTTGATGCTTCTGGCAGCGCGCGGGCAAGTCTATATTTTTATAATACCCCAGAAGAAATCGATCGCTTTATTGTCGCCCTACAGGAAACTATCGATTTCTTTGCCAATTGTTTTTCTTAGGGGTATCTCTAGCCCTTTTCCTGTTCTTAAAGAGTGAAGGAAGTTACTTATTATTATCAAGGAATTTGTCCTGAAACGGGGGAGTTATTGCGCTTGCCCCGTACTCTTTTGGCTGAAAAAATTGCCCGAGATTTGATGACAACTATCACCAATCCTCAAGGTAAAATGTATGGAATTTTGTTAGGAGAAAATGCTGCTGGCGAAATAGAAGTTTTAAAAGCTTTTTCTGGACAGGGAGAAGCTGCTGGCTGGGTTCCGTCCCTAGTGGGGAGAGAAAAAATTGTGCTGGAAGAAAAGCGAGTTTTGCAACTTTTAGAAACAATTAAACAGGAAATTATTACCCTACAATCAATTCCCGAACATAATTTATATCGACTCAATCAAGCAGATTTTGAGCGTAAAATACAAGCTTTACAGCAACAACATCAAAACCATAAACAGGAACGAGATAGGTTAAGAAATTTAGGAGATTTAAACCCAGAAGAATTAGAAAAATTAAATAATATCAGTCGTCAGGAAAAAAGAGCAAGAAAGCAGTTAAAACAGGAACAAAAACAAGTTTTAAAACCCTTAATTGAGAAAATAAACTTAGCCAATCAGAGAATTATTGAACTTAAGCAACAGCGTAGGAACCTCTCCAAACAGTTACAGGAATTGCTTTATCAATCCTACTGTTTAAACAACTTTTCTGGACAATCTCTCTCCTTGGCTAAATTGATGGGCAGTAATTTGTTACCGACGGGAACAGGGGAATGTTGCGCCCCGAAATTATTAAATTATGCCGCCATGAAAGGATTAAAACCTGTCGCCATGGCCGAATTTTGGTGGGGAGAATCGAATCGAGATAGAAAACAGGGAGAATTTTATGGCGCTTGTCAAGAAAGATGTCAACCTCTCATGGGTTTTTTACTCTCTGGTTTACGTTCGTCCCTAGAAATTATCTACGAAGACGAGGGAATAATTGTTATTAATAAACCTGCGGGATTATTATCGGTAGCAGGACGTTATCAAGATAGTCAAGATGCTGTGGCCAATCGGTTTCGTAGTCAGGGAAAAAATGTCATTCCAGTTCATCGTTTAGACCGAGAAACTTCTGGTATATTATTACTAGCTAAAAGTTTAGATATTTATCGTTGTTTATCCCAACAATTTCAACGGAGAGAAGTGGAGAAAATCTACGAAGCTATATTATCAGAAATTATTGAGCGAGAATCAGGCATAATTGACCTACCTCTCTGGGGAAATCCGCAAAATCGACCCTATCAAACTGTGGACTGGCAAAGGGGAAAAGCTAGTCAAACCTATTTTAAAGTTGTCGGCAAAGAAGGCAATTATTCTCGGCTAGAATTTATTCCCTACACGGGAAGAACCCATCAAATTCGTGTTCATAGTCAACAGGGATTAGGGATAGGAATTTTAGGCGATCGCTTGTACAATGGTAAGCAGTCCGACCGTTTACACCTACACGCTAAACAATTATCGTTTCGTCATCCTCAGACCGAAAATAAACTTGATCTCATCATTCCCACCCCCTTTTGAGAGCTATAATTGCTAACAGCCAAAAATTAGCTATAGTAACCCGAACTGGGGTTAAATAGGGTTTGCTGAATAAATCTAAAAACCTTGTTGGATAAGGTTTTTAGACTTTTTTTCCCTCAAAAAGTGCCGACCATTGGAGTGATTGGGGGGAAAATTCAGGTACTTTTTCCCTGAAAATTAGGTAGTTGACCACCTGA
>NZ_JAPZRB010000227.1:0-1188 GCF_027531105.1 Microcystis sp. LE18-22.4A | reverse complement strand
TACTGTATTCAAGCAAATCGTCCCCAAGTCTTCCAACAAAGTCCGAAAGCTATGCACAGGTAGGTTCTCTTGATTCCGTTTTTTTCTCTCTTTAGACTGAGCGGATTCACTGCGACTCGCTTTAATCACATTCAGAGAACTATCATCAATTTCTTCATCCTCAAATAACAAAGGAGCCAAGGACTGTTTTAAATGCCATTCCACATAATAAGCCAACATACATAAAAAGATATGAGCCTTGACTCTATCACCCTTATAATGATAGATAGGACGTACCTTTAAATCAATTGACTTATAACAGCGAAATGCCTCCTCCACTTGAGATAAACTTTTATAAGCTTTAACCGTCGTCGCTGCATCCATCAAAGTTGACTCCAGAGAAGTTCTTAACACATACACACCATCTAAGGCCGTTTCTTGAGCGATTAATTCCAGCTTACGCTGATAAGAAAAGCCTTCTTCTGTTATCTCTAGGTTATAGTATTTATTGACCTTAAACTGATTAAGAACCTTGACCACTCTCAAAGCTATCTTATCTTGACCCTTTAAAGCTCTTTTCTCCCTTTGAGTCGCCTGAACAATCAAATCTAGTTCCTTCTCTACCGCTTCTAATAATGCCTCTCTTTGTAGTTGATTTTTCTGGGCGATTAAGGGATTCCAACAAGCAATTAATCTTTCGTCGGGATAATCTTCGCTCTCAAATTCCACCAAGTTTACCTGCTCAAATAATCCTAATTGAATCACTTCCACCTCAGCCAGTTTCCGAATTTGAGGCTTAGTTAAACCAGTAATATAGTCTAATCCTTCTATCGGTTTTACTAATTCGTTGATTTTCGAGTTAGTGAAAATTCCTCTATCACTTACCCAGACCACATTCTCAATCCCCCAACCATTTCTGACTTTCTCAATTTGTCCGCTTAAAGTAGCACCATCTGAAGTGTTTCCTTCAAATACTTCTACCGCTATCGGACAACCCTTGGCTGAACAGAGCAGACCAAAAACTATCTGAGTTTTGCCTTTCTTTTTATCTCGGTTATAACCATATTTGCCCAGTTCACAACCATTTCCTTCTAGGTAGGTAGAAGTGACATCATACAAGACTAATGTTCCTGATTCTAAGTGTTTAAGTGCTAGGTGCTTCTCAATTTTCTCTTGTTTTTCTAATAACCAATCTAAGGCGTTATATAA
>NZ_JAPZRB010000049.1:0-42468 GCF_027531105.1 Microcystis sp. LE18-22.4A | reverse complement strand
TTACTGGGAAAGACTTTTAGGACTATTTTGTTAAATAAACTATCAGTATAGACCTCATTTCCACACAGAAACCAGAAGAGCCATTTCGTGAAGGACTAATCAAAAAAGACATCTATAGTAAAAATGCCAAAACAAATGATAGAGTTAAGCTTATTCTGGAAACCATAGAACGCCGCATGACCAAAGAGATGGTTAATACTAAGGACCTGACAATAGAGCATATAATGCCCCAGAACTTAACAGCGGAGTGGCAAGATATGCTTGGTGATAATCACGAACAAATACATAAAACTTGGCTACATACTTTAGGTAATCTGACTTTGACGGCCGACAATTCAGGCTTATCTAATAAACCATTTTCGGACAAAGTTATTTTGTTTAAAGACAGTAATGTTTCTTTGAACAAATACTTTTCTGACAAAAATGTCTGGAATAAGGAAGAAATTGAAAAGCGAGCTAATTATCTAGCTGATCTGGCTATTGAAATTTGGTCAAGATAAAATAACTAAAGATGTGCGAAACGTTTAGGCATCAAATAAGGCTGAAATGCCTGAAATAATTGCCTAGTCAGGTCTTCAGTGATCAAACGGCAGCCAATGGAAACCTAGAATCATCCGTAGTTAACTTGACCTTGAGTCAACTACAATGATATATAGACAGCCAATGAATGTCAGGCTGTATCCTTAACAAGGGAACAGTCAAACGAGGAGCCGTATGAGGTAAAAGTCTCATGTACGGTTCTGGATGGGAGGGGATGGAGGCGACTCTATTCTCGACCCCTAATAAAATAGCAGCGGAGCGATCGAAATTGAGGCAGCGGTTACAATTAAAACTATCAATTGGGCGCGGGGCTGCCCTTCTCATCGGTTTGCTGGGATTAACAGCCTGTCAACCTCCCGATCCGCCGAAAATTTCGCCGACAGAATCGCCTAAAATTGAAGAAACTGGCCGCTTAATTCTCAATAATGCCACCTTAGAACAGGCTAACCCTTCGGGACAACCCCTCTGGAAAATTCAGGTCAAAAAAGCTACCTACACCCAAGACCAAAAAATCGCCCGTCTGGAAAATATCAAGGGTAATATCTATCAAGATGGGAAAGTAGTTTTACAGGTTAGTGCTGACCGCGGTGAAGTTTACAAGGAAGGCCAGGAAATTCTCCTCAAAGATAATATTGTGGCTGTAGATCCCCGCAATAAAGCCATTATTAACGCGCCGGAATTGCGTTGGCTACCCAAGGCTGGTATTTTAATCTCCCCCAAAGGGATCAAAGGTAGTCATCTACAACTAGAAGCTAAGGCGCGCCAAGGACGGTACGACACGCGCCAAGAA
Organism: Microcystis sp. LE18-22.4A; assembly: GCF_027531105.1. Taxonomy (NCBI): domain Bacteria; kingdom Bacillati; phylum Cyanobacteriota; class Cyanophyceae; order Chroococcales; family Microcystaceae; genus Microcystis; species Microcystis sp. LE18-22.4A. The sequence continues at coordinate 41,138 of NZ_JAPZRB010000049.1, read as the reverse complement.
AAACTAGAATTACAAGGTCAAGTGGTGGCTACCGCCAAGGAATCTCGTGTTGTCCTGCAAACCGAGCGCCTGTACTGGGAAATTCCTCAACAAGTCATTAGTACCGATCAAAAAGTCGCTTTTGATCGCTATATTAATAAAACTATTATCGATCGCCTTACTGCTATCGGCGGTCGTTGGGAAAGAAAAAATAATCAGGTTATCCTGCAAGAAAACCTCGAATATCGCTCTTTAGAACCACCTTTACAGATTTCTGGTTCTCAGGCAATTTGGAACTATCAAAATCGTACCTTAACTTCCGATCGGCCCACGGAAATTTTTCAATATCAAGATCAAATCACTATTACTGGTAATCGTGTGGTGGTGGAATTAGGCAATCGTATCGCTTATCTCAAGGATGGGGTTAAGGGAATTAATCAGAAAACTGGGGCGCAATTGTATAGTCAGATCTTAACTTGGAAAATGTCGGAAAAAATTGTCGAGGCCGAGGGGAATATTATCTATGAACAACAGGAACCAAAATTTAATCTCACTGGCGATAAAGCGATCGGCACTTTAGAAGATAATAACATTGTTGTTACCAGTAGTTCCCCCGATCGAGTTGTCACCGAGATTTATCCCCGTTAACAGGAAAAATTAGCCAAAAAAAACTCTCCCCAAAAAAGGGAGAGGGGGGGGGTAAATATTTAGGGTTTGCTGAAAAAGTTTTTCGTGGGGACAGGGTGTGGGGTGTGGGGTGTGGGGTTCACCCCAATGGTCGGCACTTTTTGAGGGAAAAAAAGTTTAAAAACCTTATCCAACAAGGTTTTTAGATTTATTCAGCAAACCCTATTTAAAAGCTTACCATTTGAGCAGGTTAAACTGTTCCATATCGATGGTGTCGCGGTTACGATAGATAGTCAGGATAATCGCTAAACCCACGGCTGCCTCGGCTGCCGCTACGGTAATCACGAAAATAGTAAAAATTTGGCCTCGGATATTAGCGGGGTCAAGATAGTTGGAAAAACCCATTAAGTTAATGTTAACGGAATTGAGCATCAATTCGATCGACATTAAAACCCGGACGGCATTGCGACTGGTGACTAAACCATAAATTCCGATACAAAATAAAGCCGCCGCTAATAACAAATAATACTCTAACTGAATCTGCATGATACCTCTTTCTTTTGTCCTATTTAGGGGCGGTTAATTCTCTAGGTCGTTCGGGTAATGTTAAGGCTGTGGCCGTAGGTTCTTCAGCTTTCAGGGTGGGGATAAGGTCACGACGAGCTAAAATAATTGCTCCGACCATGGCCATTAATAATAGCACGGAAGCTAATTCAAAGGGTAGTAAGAAATCACTAAAGAAATGCTTACCGATTTCTACTAAAGTATTAGTCACTACGGCCGGAGAAGTGCTAGAAATTGACCAAGGTGTGATTAAAACCATGGTCGATAACAGCACAAATAAACCCACACAAACTAAAGCAGTAGATGCCTGACGAATCCAACGTTTAGGAATATCAGAAAAGTCCTCTTGCTTGTTAACAAGCATAATGGCAAAGAGAATTAAAACGTTAATTGCGCCCACATAAATTAGAATTTGTGCCGCCGCTACAAAGTCAGCATTTAGTAAGAGATATAAACCGGAAATGCTGATAAAAACACCGCCCAATAAAAAGGCGGAATAAACGATATTAGATAATAGTACCACGCCTAAAGCTGTCCCGATTACCAGGGCTGCTAAAATGCCAAAAGATACTATTTGAACGCCCTCGGCTAAATTCACAGTAGTTTCATCTCCTTTTATGTTTGAGAGTTATTAATTATTGGTTATCAGCTTCTGAAGGCTGACGGCTGACGGCTGATAGCTAACTGCTAATTAATCGGTAATTTCTTCCGGACGTTTACCGGCGCGTTGACTACCGGCGGGTAAATCGTGGGGTTCGATGACACCTTTAGGCAGATAACCTAATTCCCTCAGAGGTGTCACCATCGGGTCTTGGGTGACTTTGTAGGGTAAACGGCCTAGGGCGACGTTATCATAGTTTAATTCATGACGATCATAGGTCGCTAGTTCGTATTCTTCGGTCATGGACAAACAATTAGTCGGACAGTATTCCACACAATTACCGCAGAAAATGCAGACCCCAAAATCGATACTGTAGTGTTTGAGTTCTTTCTTTTTAATTTCCTTGTTAAAAGTCCAATCCACTACCGGTAAATTAATCGGACAAACTCGCACACAAACTTCACAAGCGATACATTTATCGAACTCAAAGTGAATTCTACCCCGATAACGTTCCGAGGGAATTAACTTTTCGTAGGGATATTGGACGGTAATCGGACGACGACGCATATGATCAAAGGTAACGGATAAACCTTCGCCGATGTATTTCGCCGCTTGAATGCTACCTTTGGCGTAATCGCTGACTTGTTTGAGAATGTTAAACATGATGGTCAGAGGGGTAGTAGGTTAACAGGGCAAAAACGGGAATTAACCGCCAAAAGCAAAGGGAAAAGCTAGTTTTAGGGCGGCGGTAAGTAGTAAGTTAACTAAAGATACTGGTAGGAGGAATTTCCAGCCTAAATCGAGTAATTGGTCAATGCGAACCCGGGGTACGGTCCAACGCAAGAGAATAGCGATGAAGATGAGAAAATAGGCTTTTAATACTGTCATCGTAATCCCTAGGGAAGCGGTGATAATTTGTAGCCAGGGATTGGTTTCACTCACTCCCAACCAGCCGGCCAAAGCATTGACGGGGATAGGAAATTCCCAACCGCCAAGATAGAGGACGGCGAAAACTAGGGCCGACAGCACGAGGTTAACGTAGGAACCCACATAAAAGAGAGCGAATTTCATCCCCGCGTATTCGGTTTGATAACCGGCGACTAATTCCTCCTCCGCTTCCGGTAAATCGAAAGGCAGACGTTCACACTCAGCTAAAGCGGCAATCCAGAAAATCAGAAACCCCACCGGTTGGCGCCAGATATTCCAGCCTAAAATGCCATAACCGGATTGTTGTTCGACAATATCAATGGTACTGAGACTATTAGACATCATCGCGATCGCTAATACCGATAAAGCCAAGGGAATTTCATAACTAATCGATTGCGCCGCCGCCCGCAGGCCTCCCAGCAAGGAATACTTATTATTCGAGGCATAACCCGCCATTAATAAGCCAATGGGGGCAATACTGGACAAGGAAATCCATAAAAAGATACCTACGTTTAGGTCAGTAATCAGCAGATTTTGACCGAAGGGGACGATGAGATAGGAGACAAACACCGGCATCACCACCAAAATCGGCCCGAAGAGGAATAACCAAGGGTCAGCCTTAGCGGGGACGACATCTTCTTTAAAGACTAATTTCAGACCGTCGGCGACCGGTTGTAAAACGCCCAAGGGGCCTGCGTATTCCGGCCCGATACGCTGTTGGACGGCGGCGGAAATTTTTCTTTCTAACCAGACGCAGACTAAAACCCCCACCGTGGCGGCTATAATCATCAGGAACATGGGTAAAGGCATCCAAATCGCTTTAGCCAGTCCTCCACTTAATCCCAGGTCTGTTAGGGATTTAATGAAACTTTCTTGTAAATCTATGCCTTGATTCATATTTGGCGATCGCTGTACTGTCGATAGTTCGGCATGGTCTGAAGATTTTTAAGCAAATCTTATAGCCTAGTATACAGTTAGTCGGTCTGAGGGTTATCAGTAAAGTGACAAAGGCTTCAACTCATTAGCAGCCAAGAGAGTCAAGCAATCTTGATTCCCCCGCCGAGAATAGGTATTAGTCAATAGTTAGACTCTGAATCTATCAATGTTCCCAGCTGTTTCTTAGCGCCGACAACCTCAGCTAGTGACCAATTATTCACAGGAAAAAAATCTAGATAACTTACCGTTTAGGCAGTTAAAGCAGCTCTCCAGTCCCTTGTGCGATAAGTTTTACCGACTGTTAAAACCCAGTTATCGAGCGTTTCTGGCCACTCCCCGCTATTTAGGGTAGGCTGAAAAAATCTAAAAACCTTGTTGGGTAAGACTTTTAGACTTTTTGTCAATCAAAAAGTACCAGGCATGGGAGTGATCAGGGGGAAAATTCCGGGACTTTTTCCCTGAAAATTAGGTAATTGGCCACCTCAAAACTGGTAAAACCCCACACCCCACACCCCACACCCCACACCCTGCCACCAGGAAAAACTTTTTGCCGCAAACCCTATTTATTATGATAAGCCGCCTGTAGATCCCGAATCGAAAACAAAGCTTGAAACTTTATTCCCTGAGATTGGTAAAATTCCGCCCCTCCTTGCTCTCTATCCACCAAAGCAATGATTAAATCTACTTGATAACCGGCATCGCGTAATCTTTCTACCGCTACCATGGCACTTTTGCCCGTTGTCACCACGTCTTCGAGGACAACCACCGCGGCACCCGGGTTTAAAATCGGCCCCTCGATATAAGCCATGGTTCCGTGACCTTTTGCCTCTTTGCGGACAATTAAAGCTGGAATCGGGCGATTTTCGTAGGCAGATACCACAATAACGGCGCTGACAATCGGATCCGCCCCTAGGGTTAATCCTGCCACCGCTTGGGTATCTGGAGGCAGTAGCGACAGCAATAAACGCCCCACGGCTAAAGCTCCCTCCGCAGTGAGGGTAACTTGTTTGCCGTTGATATAGTAGCTGCTTTTTTTTCCTGAAGACAGGGTGAAATCCCCCTCTCCATAGGCAAGACGGACAAGAGCATCGAGGAGAAATTGACGCAGGGAAGCAGTGTCGAGATTCGCTACCGAGGAATTAGCCATATTTTCAGGATTGGGAGCCTGACTGACTCCAAAATTTCGGTTACAATTGAGCCAAAAGTCATTATATATTGACTCGATCGCTAGTATTGATTTCTTTCTCATCCCATTGACGCGATTTTTTAATTAACCCTATCCCTGTGAGGAGATTTTTAGCCATGCGCGCTCAATTTTTACTTCCTTCCCTGTTTTGTTTAACCGGTTTAGTCTGGTTGAGTTCGCCTATTGCGATCGCCCAACGTTCCCCCGCCACCACTCCGGCACCGGTAAAAACCCAACAATTGCAACTTGTCCCCTCTCCCGATACGGCGGTGGGATTTAATAATATCCCCGGTTTGTTTAACCGCGCTGTTAATAACAATACGGGTCGTTTCTACGACTACACCAGCATTTTAGGACAGTTCAACTCTCGGGAGGGTTGGCGTACTTTTATGCAAGGTTCCTATTTCGATAATATGATTACCCGGGATGCGAAATTGGTCGAAACTTTATACTATGATGTCATGCAACAGCAACAGTCTGGCCCCTTAATTCGCACCCAAGATTTACCCAATCCCTTCGATACTTCCCTACAGGAAAATCCCAGTTATTTAAGTCCTGGCGGCTTTTAATTCGCCAATTCAACTCGGAATTGGCGAACAATGTAATGGGTCGAGAATCTTCTTTGAAGGTTCCCGAACTGCGGCGAGATGCCTTTTTAAGTTCGATCGAAGCTCCTTGAGAAGCTAAACTCTCACCCATTTGGCAATATCAAGGGTTTTGTCATAACGATAGCTCATGCCATCATTGGCAACAATTATTTGACCTCGACTGGCTTTATTTTTGATGGTACTTAAGCTATAGTTGGTCAGTTTTTGCATTTCTTGATGGGTAAAATTGTCTTGATTGTTAATTTCAGAGACAATTTCTATCGTTTCATCAACGGTTTTGGCATTGTTAGAATGAGTTGCAATCGCTGCTGATGGATGATAGTCTTCCATCCTCATTAAGCGCCAAGTAGAATCCTCGGAAAGTTCCAAAACCTTTTGATGGTAGTTAAACAAACTTTCTCGATGTCCGACACTAATAAAGGTCTTTCCAGTTTGTTGTAACTGTTTATATAAATGATCTTCATTTTTTAAATCTAAAGCACTGGTGGCTTCATCTAAAATCACAAAATCTGGCTGATTAACGAATAGTCGCGCAAAGGCTAGACGCTGTTGTTCTCCTAAGGATAAAATATTTTCCCAATCCACTTCCTCATCAAAATTTTTGATGCGATTAAGAACATCTTGTAGGTTAACTTCTTGTAAGATTTCTTTTAATTGGGATTCACTCATCTCCGTTGTCGTTTGAGGATAAATTAGCTGTTCGCGCAAGTTTCCTAAAATGATGTAAGGACGTTGGGGTAAAAATAATAAATCTTCTAGGGGAGGTCGCATCAAATTACCTGTCCCTGTATTCCATAACCCAGAAATAGCGCGTAAAAGAGAACTTTTTCCTCGACCACTTGGCCCAACAATTAATAAACCTTCCCCTGGTTCAACGGATAGGGATAAATGTTCGACAATCACTTTAGCGGCATCGGGAGTTTGTAAGGTGACATCCTCAAAAGTTAGATTGTTATCTTCAATGACTTTAATGGTATTAACTGGGTTGGTTTGTTCGCTTACACCCTCTAAAGCTTGGTAAAACTCTTCTAAACGTTCAATATAATTAATAAACTCACCGGAGCGTCCAAATTCATCCACTAACACGGATAAGGCTGTGGAAAAGAAATAGCAACAATAGCTGACTTGGTTAACTTGTCCAAACTCAATTTCACCACTAATATATAATGGGGAAACAATTAAGAAGGGGAAGATTTGAACAATGGATTGATAGCCGCGGTTAAAAAATTCCTGGGTTCTTTCCCAATTAATTCTTTCAATCATGATTTTAATCACCTGATTGAACTTTCTTTGAATAATATTTAACTCTTTTTCTTCCCCTCTAAAAAATGCAATTGATTCAGCGTGAGTCCGAACATGAGTAATGGCGTATTTATAGGTTCCTTCGATTTCTAATTGTTGTTTATTGACTTTATTTAGTTGTTGAGTAATATAGGTGGCAAGAATATTTCCAATAATCGTATAAACCAGAAGCACAATAGAAATGGTTTTAGAAATTGACCAAAGGATGACAATAAAAACCAGCATCTCCATAACTTTTTCAACACAGGTTGTTAAAAAGTCCATCGTTGTTCTGGCAATGGGTTGAATTTCTTGGGATAAACGTTGATCTGGATTTTCAATATCCCCTTTAAAATTAATTTGATAATAAGCACGATTTTTAAAATATTTTTGCAAGATACTACTATTGATCCATTGATACCAATCCAGCGCAATTAGTTTTTTAAGAAACCTAGACAATCCTGTGAAAAACGTCATACTGCCTAGAGTAATCCCATAAATAATGACAAAATGAGTTAATTTTTCTGCATCCCTAGCTTCTGTGACGCTAATTAAGTCTCTAAAAACAAAACTATTAAACGCATTAAGACCTACTACTCCCACTAATAATAAAAACAATAAAACGAGCATTCCCCAGGAACGAATAATCTGCGAAAAAGCTCTATCCTGGTGTTCTTTCGGATACCAATAAACTTGAATAAATCTTAAAAATTCTTGAAGAGATTGATTGAAAGTTCGGGTATCTTCTTTGAGATTTATAGTATCTGAGGCTTTTTCTGCAACATTCATGGAATTCTTCTCGCACTAAAATGGGGGACATTAGAACTTTTAATGTCTATCTATTGAGTTAGACACTAATTCAGCATACCATAAAAATCTGCATTATTATCACAAATTCTATTACTACTATTTTCTAGATTTTTTACATATCAGGAATCAATATTAACCTATTGTTTAGGCATTGGAGCAGATTCATAATCGTTTGATAATTTTGGCAGGATTACCAGCAACAACAGTAAAAGGTTCTACATCTTGTGTCACCACCGAACCTGCTCCAATAATTGCTCCTTTCCCAATCGTAACCCTTTTAAGAATCACAACATTAAATCCAATCCAAACATGATCTTCTATCACCACTGGTGCAGATTGTATATCAACATCCTTAGCATCCTTAATCAGATTATTCAAAATGAGTACTTCCATAAATTCTTTCTGTCTTAAAACATAATTTAATGAATGAGCATCGGTATCATAAATACTGACATCATCGGAAATTATAACTTCGTTTCCAATTTTGATAGAATTTGCTGATCTAATTCGAGTTCCTTCACCCATATAACAATCTTTACCGATTTCTATTTTTCCGCCATAAGCAAATATAGCTAATTCTCCGAGAATTACTCTATTTTCTCCAATTTTAATTAAACTTTTATCATTCTGATGATTTACACAATTTCCGTAAAATTTTACGGAACTATCGAACGTTGCACTTTCAGCCAGTTTTTGGAGTTTTTCGATTTTTTGTTGTTCTTCTAAGAATTTGGAAATTAATAAATATAATTTATGGTTTAAGTTAAACATAATATTTTCCTCGTGGAATTGATGATCTGACTTTTTTGAATCTAGGGATGAGATAAGCTGCGCAATTCAGCTTATGGGGTCTGATTAAATCGATCATTTATTTTGTTAAAAACCCACTTTTAGTAAAATATTCAAAATAAGTTTTTAACAATTTTTGATCAATCGGGGGAAAATTAAACGCTGTACCCTTTAACCCCATCATCGTATTTTGATCATCAAACTGGGGGGGATAACCTGCGGATAAATTTTCATCTGAAAAATTATCTAACACCGGAGATAAAGCATTATCTGTATTAATTTTACATTGTTCTGTTAAATGTGATCGCCATTTTTCAAAAGAAACCAACTGCAACGGATAACCCATTTCCCGAACACAATCAAATAAGTCACGATTTAAGGTTGGGTGAGAATTCAACAAATGAAATGCTTTCCCTAAAGAGCTTTCTTGACTGGCTAAATGTATAATTGCACCACTCACATAATCCACAGGAGTGAGGTCTTCTGTACTATCGCCAAAATCAGGAATCATTCCTAATTGAATACAGCCTTTAATCATACGACAAAACAAATCTTCTCTATTACAAATTCCAGTTTTACTATGTCCAATAATTCGAGATGCTCTGAAAATTGTCATCGGAAGTCCCCGTTTTCCAGCTTCCATGATTAATTTTTCAGCGACCCATTTACTTTGAGTATAACCGGCATTGAGTCCATGATTTATACCCAGGGGATCAGATTCTTGAATTAAGTTTCCTTGAGCATAACTGGGGGAAAAAACAGAAATCGTCGAGACAAAATGGACAGGTTTGGTTTTAATTAAGCAGGCTAATCTCAAGATTTCTGCTGTTCCTAAAACATTAGTGGGTTTCAGTATTGAATAGGGATAAATTGCATTAACCCAAGCTCCATTATGATAAATCACATCAATTTGATTGGCTAATTCCAGAAAATCAGGTTCACACATTCCTAAACGTTTTTGGGATAAATCACCAATAACAGGAATAATACGAGAGCTTTTCTGTTCATCCCATAATTGAAAGGTTTTTAATTTCTGGTAAATTTTCGCTTGAGCTTGTTCTAAACTTTTGTCTCGAATTAAACAATGAATATTAGCTTCTGTTTTGTCCAACAATTCAGCTAATAAATGAATTCCGAGAAAACCCGTAGCTCCTGTTAGCAAAATATCAGCAGGTTTCTGAGGAAAGAAAGTCAGAATATTCGGCGGTTGAATGGTGGGATCTAGGGCAATTTCGACTTGCCAATCTGGGATTTGATCACTCTCAATTGTATCAGATAAATTCAAGTCTAAATTAGAGGATAATCCTGCTACCGTCGGTTCTGAAAAAAGATAGTTTAAAGGAATATTAATAGCTAATTGTTCTCGCAGTCGAGAAATCACTTGGGCAGCTTTTAAAGAATGACCACCTAAGTCAAAGAAATTATCGAAAATACTAATTTGCTTTAACCCTAAAACATCTTGCCAAATCTCAGCAACAATTTTTTCCGTAGCTGTTCGGGGTGTAATCATCGTTTTTTGATACTGACTTTCGGTGGGTGCGGGTAAAGCGTTACGATCAATTTTCCCACTGCTCATTAAGGGCAATTCTTGAAGCTGTACAAAGAAAGCTGGAATCATATAATCTGGTAATTTCTGTTTAAGAAAACTCCGCAATTTTGCAGGATCAATGGATGGATATTTTGGCACAATATAAGCCACTAATTGTTTATTATTTGTTTGATCTTCTCGAACAATTACCGCCGTCGCTCGGACATCTGGGTATTCAGTTAATACGGCTTCAATTTCGCCAATTTCAATACGAAACCCTCGAATTTTAACTTGATTATCAATGCGTCCTAAAAACTCTATATTTCCATCGGGTAAATAACGAGCTAAATCTCCAGTTTTATAGAAACGTTGATATTCTGATGAATTAAAAGCATGAGTAATAAATTTTTCACGGGTTAAATCATCGCGATTGAGATAACCTTTGGCCAAACCTAAACCTCCAATTAACAGTTCTCCTGGTATTCCAATGGGGACTTGTTGCAAATAGCGATCACAAATATAAACCTGTGTATTTGTAATCGGTTTACCAATGGCAACAGAATGAATTTGAGCAATTTTATGAATGAAATTGGGATTAAAAACTGTGCTGGTTATCGTCGCTTCTGTCGGACCGTAAGCATTCAACCAAGTGATATCTTCTCGTTGACTATTTGATAGTATTTTTTGCCATAATATTAATCGCTCTGGTAATACTTCTTCACTTCCTGTAATCACTAAGCGTAGGGTTTCAGGTAAGGTTATTAAAGTTTGAGATAAATCTAATACCCATTCATGCCAATAAGTAGCCGGAAGATTAATGACTGTTAAACACTTTTGCTGAATAAATTGAGTAAAATCAGCTAAAGAAGGGAACATTAATGCAGGACGCATAACTAAAGTTGCACCCGTTAAAAAAGTTGGATAAATTTCTTCAGCAGCTACATCAAAGGTAAAAGAAGCAAATTGTAAAATTCGATCACGATTTGTTAAATCATAGAATTTAATGATTCCTAAACTATGATTAACTAAACTTTGATGTTCAATCATAACCCCTTTAGGAGTGCCTGTTGAACCAGAGGTATAAATAATATAAGCTAAATTATTTGGCTGAATAGGGTTAACTAAATTGTTTTGGCTTTGACTAACAATTAAGTTTTCTTCAGTATCCAGACAAACCACTTCTGCTTGATGATCACGGAATAAATTAACCAAGGTATTTTGAGTAATTAATACCGAGACTTGAGCATCATTTAAGATATAGTTTAAACGCTCTTGGGGATAATTGGGAGCTAGAACAAGATAAGCAGCACCAGTTTTAAGAATTGCCAAAAAACTGATAATAATAGATACAGATTGTTCTAAACAAATTCCCACTAACGATTCAACTTTAACCCCCTTAGATTGGAGATAATGAGCTAATTGATTGGCACGATGATTTAAGTCTTGATAGGTGATTTTTTCCCTGCCCCATTCTATTGCGATCCCATTTGGATTTTTTAAAACTTGATGTTCAAATAATTCATGAATACAAACCTTTGGATTTTCAGCAATATTAGTCTGATTCCATTGAGCTAATAACTTTTGTTCTGATAAAGGTAAAATAGGTAATAATTCAATCGATTGTTCAGGATTAATGGCAATTCCTTCTAATAAAGTTTTAAAGTGGGTAATCATGCGCTCAATTGTGTCTTGATTAAACAACGCGCAATTATAATCAAACGAGCCAACTAAACCCTCAGTCGTTTCTTGCATGGCTAAGGTTAAATCAAATTGAGCAATTAAAGCATTCATCGTGACGGGAGTTAATTTTAAATCCGCCATCGAAAAATGATTAATGTGCAGCATATCTTCCCAAGAAAACATCACTTGGAATAAAGGACTATAACTTATGTTTCGTTGAGGATTTACCGCTTCTACCACCTTTTCTAAGGGTAAATCTTGGTATTCATAAGCTTCTAAAACTACTTGTTTAACTTGATTTAATAAAGCTTTAAATGAGATATTTTCTTTAAACTGAGTGCGAATAGGTAAGGTATTAATAAAGCAACCAATTAAGGGTTCAATTTCAGGAAACTGTCGATTTCCACTGGGAATTCCAATCACAATATCTTCTTGACTGCTATAACGATATAATAAAATATTAAAAGCCGTTAACAGCGTCATATTTAAGGTAGCGGTTGACGTTTGGCTAATATTTTTCAGGTGTTGGCTTAATTCTGGACTTAGTTTAAATGTACAATTATTGCCTTTAAACGTTTGTATGGGAGGACGAGGATGATCAGTGGGAATTTCCAATAAGGGTGGAATTCCCGTTAATTTTTGTTGCCAATAATTAACTTCCTGGGTGAGTTTATCTCCTTGTAACTGTTGTCTTTGCCAAACGGCAAAATCACCATATTGAATAGGCAAATCGGGTAAAGGATTAGATTGTTTTTGTAAAAAAGCTTGATATAAACTAGAAAGTTCTTCGAGTAAAACTTTCATTGACCAGCCATCAAAAATAGAATGGTGTAAACTCAAAAACAAAAGATAAGAATCAGCTTTTAATTTAACCAAAAAAGTCCGCATTAAGGGAGCTTGGGTTAAGTCAAAGGGAGTATAAATTTCTTGTTCGGTTAATCGCTCTAATTCTTGGGTTTGTTCCGCATAAGATAAAGACTGTAAATCCAGCAAGGTAAAATTTAAATGAATTTTAGGGTTAATAATTTGTCTGGGAATTTCGTCAACTTCTTGAAAACAGGTCTGCAACACTTCATGACGTTGCTTAATAGTTTCCAAAGCTTTTCTAAAGATTTCAATATCTAAATTGCCTTCAATTTGAAAGCGAAACGGCATATTATAGGTATAGCCTTGAGCTTCTAATTGGTACAAAAACCAAAGTCGTTCTTGAGAAAAAGAAAGCGGTACAAATTGAGACGGATTTCTAGTCGGTATTGTATTCGTTTTTACACCGATTCCTTTTTTTTGTAGTAACAGCTTGAGTAATTTTTGTTGGTCTTGAGAATTATGGTTCATTTTTGACATGAGTTAATAGGATTTATTTAATTTAGTGATTTTAGGTTGGTTTCATGGATACAAATCAACCTAAAAATTGTTTAATTATTGATGCTAAATAGCGGTATAACCTCCATCTACCATTAAAATTGTTCCAGTTACATAAGAGGAAGCTTCAGACGCTAAAAACACGACAGGGCCAATTAACTCTTCTAAATCTCCGGTTCGTTTCATGGGAATTCTAGTATATAATTCGTCCATTTCATCCGAAGTTGAACGTAAACCTTCTGTTCCTTCCATCATATTATTCATATAGCCCGGTGCAAAAGCATTGACTCGAATTTTGTGACTAGCTAATTCGACCGCTAGGGATTTTACTAATTGATTGACACCACCTTTTGCGGCGCTATATGCTCCTGAAGATTTGGGAACAGCAACGAAAGCACAGATAGAAGAATTCATAATAATTGAACCTGCTGTTCCTTGTTTGATCATTTGTTTGGTTGCGAGTTGAGCGCAATTAAAATAACCTTTTAAGTCAACATTAATAACCTGATCCCATTCAAATTCTTCTAATTCATCAGTGTTTTTGAGAATTTCAACTCCTGCATTACAGACCATAATATCGAGTTGACCATAATGAGCAACCGCCTGGTTAATTAAATTCTGACAAGCTTGACGTTGACGAACATCGGTCTCAATTGCGATGGCTTCGCCTCCTGCTTCTTGAATCAGTTGAACCGTTTGTTCAGCACCAACTTGATTAATATCACCAATTACCACCTTAGCTCCAGCTTGTGCTAATCCTTGGGCTAATACCCGACCAATTCCTCGGGCAGCACCCGTGATAATTGCAACTTTACCTGTTAAATCAAAGAGATGATTTGTCATTTTTTTCCTTCAGTTTAAATCAATGTCCATTATATAAAGTTTAATTCATTTAGGTTCAGCTTTGAGATAATAAAGCTTGAACTTCTTCTGGTGAAAGTTTGGAAATTTCTTGAACTGTTACGGCAATTTCATTCAGTAAACCTTCATGCCCCACTAATTCAATCATGACTTGAGTTAATTGGCTGATAGTTGAGTGATTAAAAAGTTGACGCACAGAAATTTCAATTTCTAAGGTTTGACGGATTTTACTAATCAGTTGAATCGCTTTTAAAGAATGCCCACCTAACAGAAAGAAATCGTCTTCAATCCCAACTCGTTCTACTTCTAAAATTTCTGCCCAAATTACCGCTAAAACTTCTTCAATTGCAGTTCGAGGAGCGACATAATTTTGAGTTAACGATAAGGGGTTTTTATCGGGTATTGGTAAGACTTTTCGATCAACTTTACCGTTAGGACTGAGTTGAAAAGATTCCATCACCACAAAAGCAGAGGGAATCATATAATCGGGTAGCCAGTTTTCAAGGAAATGACGTAATTCAACTTGGTTTACGGTTTCACCTGGACGGGGAATAAAATAAGCGGCTAAATATTTTTCTCTGGCGGTTTCTCCCTGAACTGTAGCAATGGCTTGGGCAATTTGAGGATGTTGATTTAAAATAGTTTCTACTTCCCCTAATTCAATTCTATAACCTCTAACTTTGACCACATCATCAATTCTTCCTAAATATTCAATGTCTCCATTGGGTAAATAACGAGCTAAATCTCCAGTTTTATACAGCAATGAATTATCGCTAAAGGGATTAGCAATAAATTTTTCTTTGGTTAATTGGGGATTGTTGAAATAACCCCGCGCTAAACCGCCACCCGCAACATATAACTCGCCAGTGACTCCGATGGGTACAGGTTGAAGATGAGAATTTAAAATATAAACTTGCACATTAATCGCGGGTTTACCAATGGGAATATACTTCGGCCAAAGCTCAGGATTAGGGTCAAAGGTATAACTGGTAACGATATCCGCTTCTGTGGGTCCATAAAAATTGTAAAGCGTACAATGTTCGAGTTTCTTGAATGCAGAAATCATCGCTGGGGTAATTTGTAATTGCTCTCCAGCTGAAATAATTTCACGCAAGTTAGCAAATAAGTAGGTTTCCTCACTATAGGTTTCAATTAATTGTTGTAACAAAGTAACGGGCAAAATCGCTTTATGAATGGGGTTATTTGCCAATAATTGACTTATTTTAGCAAGGTCTAAGCGGGCATCTTCTGGAACAATAAATAAGCTTCCCCCTAAACACCAGGCTGCAAACATTTCGTGATAGCTAACATCGAAATTGAAGGGAGCAAATTGTAAGAAATTTCTCTCCGGTGACATTTTCGCCTGATGATGCTCAATAATATTGGTTAAGGATTGATGCAGGATCATAATCCCTTTGGGCACACCTGTAGAACCAGAACTATAAATAATATAAACTAAATCGTTTAAACCCACTGGGATATTAATATTAGTCTTGGGTTCTAAGGCAATTTCTGACCCTTGTTCATCCAATAAAATCCGTTGAGAAATCGTTTCACTGTTTAACAGGGATTGACACTCTTTTTGAGTTAATAAGAATTTAAGTTGGGTGTCTTGCAGGATGTAAGAAAGTCTTTCTTGAGGATAGGTTGGGTCTAGGGGAACACAAACACCGCCTACTTTTAACACTGCTAAAACGGCAATTACCATATTAACAGACCGTTCTAAACAAATCCCGACTAAAGATTGAAAACTCACCCCAATTTTTTGTAAATAATGAGCCAATTGATTAGCAGATTCATTCAGTTCTTGATAGGTTAATTCTTGCTCTTGAAAAACAACGGCGATGGCTGAAGGGGTTTTGAGGGTTTGTTGTTCAAATAATTCATGAACGCAGTGTTTAAGAGGCTTTTGGGGTGCAGTTTGATTCCATTCAATTAATAATAATTGACGTTCAGCTTCCGTTAATAAAGGTAAGTCTTGAATCCGACGATGGGGATTAATAGCGATTCCTTCTAATAAGGTTTTAAAATGACCTAATATCCTTTCAATGGTGTCATTTTCAAATCGTTCTTGAGGATAAATAATTTTAATACTTAAGGCTTCTCCAGGGGTGACAATAACCGTTAAGGGATAATCAGCATTGCCATAATCTTGCATTTCACCGACTTGTAAACCGCCTAAATTCTGACTATCATTGTCGCTAAAGGGTAAATTTTCAAAGACAACAAAACTTTCAAAAACTGAATGAGGGGACGGAATTTCACTCCATTTTTGAATATCAATTAGAGAACTATAACTATATTGCTCTCGTTCTAAATGCTCTTGTTGTAGTTGTTGAAACCAAGTTAATAATTCAAGTTGAGGCTCAATTTGGAGGCGAACGGGTAAGGTATTTAAAAACATCCCTACCATCGATTCAATCCCAGTAAAATTGGGCGATCGTCCCGAAACGGTTGCCCCAAATACAATATCAGATTCACTACTATAATGATGTAATAATAAAGCCCAAGCTCCTTGAATTAGGGTAGAAAGAGTAAGGCGATATTCTTGGGCGAGTAATTTCAGACGACTGGTAATTTCTGGAGAAAGTTTTGATTTTTGATGAAGATAATTTTTACTTTGAGTAACAAGAGGATTTAACGGTTTATCAACGACTAATGGAGTTGGAGAGGTAAAACCTTGAAGATTTTGTCGCCAAAATCGTTCGGCTTCAGTTTGATCTTGCTGTTGTACCCAATTAATATAGTCTTGGTAAGGGCGGGGTGTCGGTAAATTGACGGGTCGATAGTTGATGAGTCCAGCGTAAAACTCGAAAACTTCTTTCAACAGAATTGCTGTTGCCCAACCATCTAATAAAATATGATGTCCAGTATGGATAAATTCATATTTTTGATCTTCGACTTGAATTAAATGACATCGAAGTAAGGGGACTTTATCTAATTCAAAATATTGCTCTTTATCAGAGGTTAATAATTCCTGAAATTTAGTTTCTTGTTCGGCGGGAGAATGTGATCGCCAATCCTGATTAAACCAAGGCAAGGTGACATTTTTTCTAACCACTTGTAAAGGCTGTTTGGTTTTTTTCCAAGCAAAACAAGTCCGTAAAATACTATGTCTATCTACTACTTTTTGCCAAGCTTGTTGGAACGCATTAATATCTAAATTGCCTTGCAAGGTGATTTGAATTTGTGATAAATACGTCTTTGATTCTGGATTATATAAAGAATGAAACAGCATCCCCTGCTGCATGGGAGAAAGGGGATAAATGGATTCAATATCTTTTTTACTAACCCTAGATTGTTGAGGTGTTACCATTATTTTTCCCAATAGATTAAATAAAAATGTGCGTGAGTTTATTGAATCAAATTTTATTCAATAAATACGATAAACTTAGAACGAATTACCTTTAACGTTGACTAGACCACTTGAGTTTAAATTTGTTAATTTCTTCATCGGTGTAAAAATGACTCACTAATGGTTGATCATAAATTTCTTCTAAATATTCATCACTAAAGGTGAGACTATTTTTAAAATTTTCATAGATACGATGATACTCCAAATCTACGTCAATCAATTTCAATTTTTGGTAATCTAATTTCTCAATTCCAAAGAAAGCTTGTGTCATTTCTTGTAAACAAGAGTCAAGTTTTTCTAATTTGAATAATAATAACTCAATTTTTTTGTCAGGAAATTCAACAATTGTATAACCTTTTTCTTTGGGAAAATCAATCTCACTGATATCAATTCCAAAAACAGATTTTAACTCTAATTCAAACCAATCAAACTGTTTGCTAAAAACAAATTTTTGTGACCAAAAACAATTTACCATATCGTCAATTGTAATTAATCCTTCCTTAAATTTTCGGAAAAATTGGGGAAAAGCAGACTCACAATCGATAATTTGGAAAAACCAAGAAATATTACGAGCGATGGGATCTCTTACTCCCGCAATAATTCTGATCTTATCCTTATCCTTAATTGTTTCGAGATGATCACTTAAATATTTGGTGGTCAAAGAATGTTCTATCGTACTCAAATAATAAGGTTGAGTAAGATGAATTTTATCCCAAATTTTGGCAACAATTTCTGGGTTTAAATTATGAACATGATACACCGCTTTTTCTGGAAAGGTTCTTTTAATAGCCAGATAAAGATTAGCAGAACCAACTTTACCCATTTGATAAACCAGGATCACCGAAGGTTGTTCAAGCTCTTGTTTAAATTTGTGTTTCAGCCTCCAAATATTAACATTATTGATAAGATAGGAAAAAATGGGAAAGTTACGAGTATCTTTAGTCGGATAATAGGGAACAAATTTGTCTAACATTTGAGATTTAGATTCGCTATTCATAACACTTGTGGTTGTTGATTTTGGCTTGACAGATCAATTTAAAATGCTGACGAGGATAAACCCCCATCTATCGGAATCGTAATTCCCGTTATATAACTCGCACATTCAGAAGCTAAAAATACAACGAGATTAGCAAATTCTTCAGTCGTACCAATCCGATTCATGGGAATTGTTTTTAGAATTCCTTCTCGGATTAAATCTGGGGTTGTTCCTTGCTTTTTGGCATAAATTTCTAAATATTCTCGATGTCTAGGGGTGTCAATAACGCCGGGGTTAACACTATTAATTAAAACATTATAGGGGGCGGTTTGTCTAGCTACTGATTTGGTAAAATTCATTAAAGCTGCATTGACAACACCCGATTTAACTAAACGAGGAGATGGTTCTTTTCCCGATGTCCCAATGATATTAACAATTCTTCCCCAATGTTGTTTTTTCATAATCGGTAACACTAAATTGGTTAATCGAATATAACCCATTAATTTTCCTTGAAAAACGTTTAACCAATCTTCATCGGAAAGGTTTTCAATTAAATTCTCAGCAAAGTTAGCTCCTTCAGAATTATTTACTAAAATGTCAATTTTGCCATATTGATTTAAAGAGTTCTGTATTAATTGTTCAGAATCTTGAGCTTGATGGACATCAGCCACTAAACTCAGAATTTCTTGGACAGGATAAGCTTGAGCCAGAGATTGATAAGCTTGTTCTAAGCGTTGGGAATTGCGACCACAAATAATTAAGTGACAGCCTTCTTCTGCTAATTTTTCAGCAATAGTAAACCCAATTCCCGCACTACTTCCCGTAATCAAAGCCACTTTATCTTTTAATCCTAAATCCATAAACTTTGTCCTAGCATTTTGAGGTTAAACTTAAAATCATAAAACGAACTAAATTAAAATTTTAATCAAATTAATATCTTGGTTCGATGAATTATATCCCTTTTTTAAAACTTTTGAAGGAGCATAATAAATTTGACCATATTCTAAACACTGTTCTTCATTTTCTATGAAAATTTCTAATTTTCCATTCAAAATAAATCCGATTTCTTCTTGCTCACCTTGATGTGGGGGAATGGAATAACCAGAAGGTATTTTCATCATCACGATTTCAAACCAAGAACCCTTAACCGATTGACAAGGTAAATGAGTGATTTTATCTTGGTTGTTTGATAGGGTTAATACAACGTCTTCTGAAGGAAAAGAATAGGTAATCCGTTTAAGATCAAATCCAATCATCGCTTCGGACAAGGGATTAACAAAACCATGAGAAACATTAGCATCGGCGACATGAATATCTTGTAAAGCTCTCAAAGGTTTAATCACATCTTTAATATACAGTTCCAGTTCTCCTGAGAGTACCATGCCAATTTGACTTTCAGGATGTTGGTGGGATTCAAGTTTAGCCTTCGGAGCGACAACGGATAATTGAAAAATGGTATCTTGGCATTGAAAAACCTCTAATTCTACATGAGGATTGAGTTTAAGAGGATCGGGAATTGGGAAAAATTCAGACATGATTTTAGGGTACAGGTTCAAAATGAAATTGAGAGGTTAAATCTCAATTATTTTTATGTGATGAAGGCAACTATTTTGAGCGGATAGGGAGCTTTTTTAGGTATGCACAGGTAAATATAGCGGTTCTCGCATCTGTGCGGCACACTTAAACCTTTGCTGATTAAGCTGTTCAGGATCGGGAATGTACCTCTTGTGAATCAGAAACGCTATAAATACTTTGAATCATGGTGTTTTCCTTTTTGTGAAATAAAGACCAACTCATCTCAATTTTACCATATTGTGAAATAAATTCTAAATCATATTCTCGGAGGGCATTTTCATTGGTAATGGCTAAATCTGCCAACCCTTGTTTAACTTGAATAGCGGCCACACTGGTAGAATTGACAAATTTGATTTTAATCTTATTTTGATTCAGGTCGCCAGGTAATAAATAGGGAAGTAAAGGAAGAGGAGCGGGATGAGTAACCAGGGTACAATTTTCTAAAACGATTTCTTCATTTTTTCGCTTGGCTAATCCGTAAACGGGTGTGGGATAGGTGAAGATAAAACCTAGTTTAAACCTCTGTTCCATATAGAAATCATTAATTTTTTCATAGGCATGGGGGACTAACGCCAAATCTATCTGATTTTGGAGTAAAGATTCCTTTAAATCTGTAAAGCTATCAAATAAATGACTATTAACCGAAATCTGTTGTAATTTCCATTGAGAAATTAGATAATTTAAGGTTTGTTCGCTGCTGGTTTCTTTAGGACCCAAAGTGCCAACGCTTAAAGTTTTGATATCAAGCTGAGGATAACACAATTCCATTGAAAACTTTAACATGGTTTTAAGGCTCCTGAAGTTTTAAGGGTGGATAAATTAGGATTTCCGGTACAAAATAAAACAATTTCAAGTTCAGCAATTAAAAATTTTACCAACTCATCAACGGCGGCTTCTGATTCAATCGCTGCTACGAGAAACGGACGAGCCAACCCTCCTAAATCGGCTCCTAGAGCGATAGATTTGGCAAGATCTAAGCCATTTTTTAAGCCCCCAGAAGCAATTAAAGGAATGGTTGAATTCATCGACCGAATGGCGGTAATACATTCAGCCGTAGGTAAACCCCAATCGGCAAAAACTTGTCCGAGATGCCTTTGTCTGTTGTCTTTGGCTCTTTGGCTTTCGACTTTGGCCCAGGACGTGCCTCCGGCTCCCGCCACATCAATCGCGGCGACTCCGGCTTCAATTAATTGTTTGGCCATCACCGCAGAGATGCCATTTCCGACTTCTTTGGCGATGACAGGAACGGGTAATTGAGCGCAAATTTGCTGAATTTTAGCGAGTAACCCTTTAAAATTAGAATCGCCTCCCGATTGCACCCATTCTTGTAAAGGATTGAGATGCAGAATTAAGGCATCAGCTTCTAATAATTCCACCAATTTTAAACAGTCTTCTAAACCGCAGCCGTAATTTAACTGTACAGCCCCTAAATTCGCTAACAGGAGAATATCCGGCGCCAGAGAACGGACTGCAAAGGTCGGCGCTAATTCCGGTTGTTCGAGTGCAATGCGTTGAGAACCCACCCCCATCGCTAAACCATAGCGTTGAGCGACCGTTGCCAATCGAGTATTGACTAAATGGGCTAATTCTGTTCCTCCGGTCATGGAAGAGATGAGAATTGGAGCTTTTAAAGATTTCCCTAAAAAGGTTGTCCCCAGTTCAATATCGCTACGGTCAAGTTCAGGAAGACAACAATGGGTAAAACGATATTTTTCTAAACCGCTTGTAAGTTGTTGAAATTCTACATCTTTTTCGATACAAACTCGCAGATGTTCACTTTTACGATTTTCAATTTCACTGGGAAGATTAGGTGATGGCATAGTTGTTATCAAGCAGGAGGGTTAAACATTAAGTTGAGGTTAAAAATCGAGTTCTGAAAGCAGTTCATCTAATTCTGCCTGATTAAGATCCGCATCGGGAAAATCCGATGGAGTATAGCCTCCTTCTACCGATAAACAATGGTTAATCAGGCTTTCTAAAGAATCTCGATAAGCAGCGGCTAAATTTTTGATCGTTGTTTGATGATGAAAATTTTCACTATATTGCCATTCCATGTCAAGTTGCCCATCAACCACAATTCCATGAATCGCAATTAAATGGGAACGTTGTCCCAAAGGACTATGAATGGAACCAGTGGATTCTTGAGATAATTTCCAGCCTATCTCGCCGATTTGATGGCTGGTAAATTGACCTAAATAATTAAAGCTGACTTGAGCTTTTGGATAGTTTTTTAACGGGGATTGAATCGTTAAATCTGAACTCAGATAATATCCAATTCCATAATCAAATCCTCGATTCGGAATTTGTCTTAACTGCTCTTTAATGGACTTGAGACACTCACCCGGATGGTGAAGATTTTCTAAGGTCAAAAAGACGGGGAAAATACTGGTAAACCAACCCACAGTTCGAGATAAATTCACGGATTCAATTACATTCTCTCTTCCATGACCTTCCATGTCAAGCAAAAGCTTATAATTTCCTGTCCAACGGCCAAAAGCTTGGACTAAAGCGGTCAATAGAATATCATTAATTTGGGTGTTATAAGCTTGCGGAACCTCCTGTAAGAGTAAGCGGGTTTGTTCTTCGGTTAAGGTGAAAGAGACCGTTTTTGCATGGGCAACAACGTTGGACTGAGCTTCACCTTGACGGTCTAAAGGAAGAGGAGAAATTGAGGGAAAATCACGGTTTAGCCAATACTTGAATTGAGCGTGAAATTCTGGGGTTTTCGCATAGTTTTGCAGTTCCTCAGCCCAAGTTTTAAAAGAACTGGTTTTAGGAGTAAGTTGCAGGGGCTTTTGGGTTTCTAATTGGTGGTAAATAGTGACGAAATCTTCGAGGATAATCCGCCAAGAAATTCCATCTACTGCTAAATGATGAATTACAATTAACATTTTTCCCCTCTCACCCAAGGCGAAGAAAACCACCGCCATTAAGGGGCCTTCCTCTAAATTCAGTACCCGTTGTTGAACCTCGGAAATTTCTGCGATCTTGGTCAATTGTTCATCGCAAGATAGACGGGATAAATCCACCTTTTCAAAAGCAAAATTATTGCAATCATCGCTGTGATTTTGTTGCCATTGTTCCCCTTTTTGAACAAACCGTAACCGCAAGGCATCATGGTGATAGAGTAATTTAGAAATAGTTTGTTTTAATAAATCTGGTTGTAGATTATTGGGAACCTCTAACAAGATAGATTGATTAAAGTGATGACGTTCGGGCCAGTTTTGTTCAAAAAACCATTTTTGAATCGGAGTTAAGGGGACGTGACCGATGACTAAATCCTGTGTGGTTTGATTAACCGAAACTCGCTCCGCTACGGTGGCTAATTGAGCGATAGTTTGATGACTAAATAATTGTTTAGGAGTAATTTGTAATCCCGCTTGATTAGCTTGAGCAATAATTTGAATGGCTAAGATAGAATCTCCTCCCAACTCAAAAAAGTTATCGTTAATACTAATATTTTTAAGTCCTAAAACCCTTTGCCAAATTGCAGCGAGAATGCGTTCTTTTTCTGTACCTGGACTGAGATTGAGGGCAGCTTCATCCTCTAATTCTAGTGTAGGTTGTGGGAGAGCGCAACGATCAATTTTACCATTAGCGGTTAGGGGAAAAGCGTCTAACAAAACGAAGAAAGCAGGAACCATATATTGAGGTAACTTTTCTTGCAAAAATAGACGCAATTGAGAAACAGTTAAGTTTTGAGAGGCAATCACATAAGCACATAAACGTTTAACGCCGGGTTGATCTTCTCTGGCAATAATAATCGCTTCTTTAACTTGGGGATGTTGATTGAGAACGGTTTCAATTTCCCCTAATTCAATTCTAAAACCTCTAATCTTAACTTGATGATCAATGCGACCCACAAATTCAATTTGTCCGTCGTTTCCATAACGAACTAAATCACCGGTTTTGTAAAGGCGATCACTGAGTTTTTGACTAAAAGGATTGGCAATAAATTTAGAATCGGTTAACTCTGGACGGTTGAGATATCCTTTAGCTAATCCTGAACCACCAATGTATAATTCTCCTGGAATTCCAATCGGTACAGGTTGTTGATATTGATCTAAAATATAGACCTGAGTATTGCTAATGGGACGACCAATAGGCGGTGCTTTTTCGGTTAATAAATCTGGGGTTATTTTAACAGATGTTGTAACAACAGTATTTTCAGTCGGACCATAGTTGTTGACTAATGTAAAGGGAATGGAGGTAGGGGGAAAATCATTGAGTTTATCTCCTCCAGTTAACATTAATCTTAATGGACAATTGGGAGACCAATCTAGGGGAATTAGGGTTTCTGCAAGAGGAGTGGGTAAGAAAGAAACGGTGATTTTTTTGGCAATTAACCACTCTTGCAGTTGTTTTGGTGATGTTAGCAAATCTGGGGGAACAATCGCCAGACACGCCCCCGCTGTTAAATAAGGCCAAATTTCCCAAACTGAAGCATCAAAGGCAATTCCAGCTAATTGAGTGACTCGATCAATTGTTGTAATATCAAAGGCGTTTTGATGCCAAGAAACTAGGTTTAATAAACTTTGATGTTGAATTAAAACTCCCTTGGGTTTTCCAGTGGAACCAGAAGTATAAATGACATAAGCTAAATTCTCAGATGTCATCGGATGGAGGAGATTATCTTGCGGATGATGATCAAGAATTTTCCCATCCTGATCTAAACAAAATATTGTTCCTAAATAGTTGGGTAAAGTGTCAACTAAGTTTTCCTGAGTTAATAACACCGATACGGCAGAATCTTCTAACATATAAGCTAGACGTTCTGATGGATAGTTCGGATCTAAAGGAATATAAGCTGCACCCGCTTTAAGAATGCCTAAAAGTCCGATGATCATCAAAACAGAACGCTCGATACAGATTCCTACTAAGTCCTCGGTTTTAACGCCTAAGTTTTGCAAATAATAAGCGAGTTGATTGGCTTTTTGATTTAACTGTTCATAGGTCAAAGATTTTTCTCCATCGATGACCGCTATAGCATCAGGTGTTTTAACAACCTGTTCTTCAAATAACTGATGAATACAGTAATGATCAGGATAAGACGTTTGAGTTTGATTCCATTCTACTAATAATTGCTGTTTTTCCGATTCAGTCAGTAACGGTAATTCCCCGATGGTTTGCTGAGGATTGGCTACAATCCCCTTTAATAAAGTTTGGAAATGACCTACCATGCGGGTAATTCTTTCTGGGGTAAATAGGTCGCCATCATATTCCCAAAAACCTTCTAAATAAGCTCCTTTTTCGGTTTCGATTTCCTCTAAAACTAAGCTGAGATCAAATTTAATTCTCTGTTGTTCAACGGCTAGATATTGAGCTTTTAAATTGGGTAATTCTAAAGCATTGAGGGGGGCATTTTGCAGCGCAAACATGACCTGAAATAAGGGATTATAACTTAAACTTCGTTCGATTTCTAACCCATCAACCACTTGCTCAAAGGGTACATCTTGATTGGCATAAGCTTCTAAAACAACATTGCGAGCTTGCTGTAATAATCCTGAAAAAGTCGGATTTCCTTCTAGGGAATTCCGCAGCACTAAAGTATTGACAAAAAAACCAATCAAAGGTTCAATTTCTTGTCGGTTTCGGTTGGCGGTGGGTGTCCCGATTAAAATATCATCTTGGCCACTATAACGGAAGAGTAAAGTGTTTAAAGCAGCCAGTAAGGTCATAAATAAAGTCGCCCCCGACTTTTGGCTCAAAAGTTTCAGTTTTTCGGTGAGTTCTGAGTTAATTTGAAACGAGATACTATGACCTCGAAAATTGGCAGTAGCTGGACGGGGTTTATCGGTTGGAAGTTCTAATAAAGGAGGAGCGCCCGTTAATTGTTTTTTCCAATAATTTAACTGATTTTCTAAGATTTCACCTTGTAACCATTGTCTTTGCCATACCGCAAAATCCGCATATTGTATAGGTAATTCGGGTAAATCTACGGTTGAATTGGATAAAAATGCTTGATAAAATTTAGATAATTCTTTAAATAAAATGCCCTTTGACCAACCATCGATAATAATATGATGGAAAACGTTAACTAAAATATAATTTTCATATCCCAGATCAAACAGAGTACATCGTAATAGGGGAGATTGGGTTAAATCAAAGGGTTTTTGTAGTTCTTCAATAATCTGTTTATCAATTTGATCTTGGGAAATATCTTTTAAATTAATAACTAATAATTTAATCTTTAGAGATGGAGCAATTTTTTGAATAGGTTTTCCTTCAACCACTGGAAAGGTTGTCCGTAAGCTCTCATGGCGTTGAATAATAGCATTAATCGTTTGCTCTAAAATATCAATGTTTAAGCGTCCCGTTAAACGGATGGTTAGAGCTTCATTATAAGCCGAATTTTGCTGCTCCATCTGATAGAGAAACCACATTCTCTGTTGAGCAAAAGATAGGGGTAAATCTTCAGTTCGGGCAACGCTATTAATTACGGATTCAAGGGGTTTAGATGGTGTTGTTGCACTTCTTAAAAAAGTGAGAATTTCTGGTTTTCTTGTCCCGATTTCTTGCTTAATTTCTGGTGTCATTGCTCCTTGGGGAGCTTGATATTTTAACTTTTCTTCCTCAAGCCAAAGCTTGATGTCTAAACTATTTAAGTAAGATAAAAATTCTGCGACTTTCATCAATAGTATCCTTTTCCTTAATTAATGTTCTGGTATTTTTGGAATGGGGGTGATATTTGGCTGAGTACAGTAGCTCAAGCTAGAGCTACTGTTAGAGATATAATCAACTTGATTCGTCTATTTTTATCGGTTTATTGCCTCTAAATATTGTTTTTTAATGCTGTGTAAATTACGAGGTTCGCTCTTAGGCGAAAACAGCCCATCAGTCTCCCATTTACTGGCATCCAAACTAATTGCCCAAGCATTTAACCAGGGGTGTTCGTTAATTTTAGTTAACAGTTCGGGACTGGTATCCTCTAAGGCAATTTGAAAAATGACTTGAGCAAATTCTTCTAATAATTTTAAGCTGGCTCGATAAGCTTCTATGATTTCAGCTTCGGTTTTATTAGATTGTAAATTCCGGGTTCGCAGTTCATTCACAAAGGGGATTGCTAAGTAATCAATAAATTCAAAGCTAACCCGACCCAGGGATTGATTTGCCCAATCTCGGAATAGTTGTTGTATTCGATAGGAAAGAGGGAAAAATTCTGCATTAATCTGTTGAACTTTCATCTTAAGTTCCGGGTCAAGGAAGATGGAATTAAACATCATTAAGCAACCAAATGTCCATCCAGCTAACGTATCCCAGATCATTTTTGTTGCCATCACTATCCCATTTCCCATACAGTTGTAGGAATTTTGGATATTAAAGGTTAACCCATCGTGATAGGTTAAATAAAAGTGATTGGCATCGTCAACTCTTTCGGGAGTTAGTTGACCTTTAAGGTCAAGTTCAATCATTTGGGTGGTTAAAGAATTGCCAAAACCAATACTATCTGAACCAGGGGAATAAAAAGGATCGGGAAATAAACCGGCTTCACCAACACAAGTCCAACGATCAAAGGAAAAGACTTGTTTGGAGGAGTAACTATATTTCGGCATCTTTCTAAAGTCTTCAGGGGATTTACCTTCTAAATGAGCCGCTAAAACGGGTTCATTTTCCCTTAACCACTGCAAGGCTAATTCATAGTTATGATAATTTTTTAACGGGTGAATATCTTGACGAGTCACAATGCCAATACTGGTATAACCTGTGGATAAAGGAATTAACCAAACCCAGTATCCTTCACCGCATAAATGATTTGTAGAATAATAACGGTTGTTATTAGGAACACGCCGATGCCATTTTTCTTCACTGGCTGGCACAAAATTGCTGACATCAAAACGACACTCAACTCGGAACCAAACCGCACTGTAATTATTATGATTAGGTTTCGCTAAACCGAGTTTCTTCTGTATAAATCGACGGCGACCCATCGCATCGACAACCCATCGGGATTTAATACAATGAGTTTTTTGATTCGCTCCACTACCTTGAGTATAAATAATTTTATGCTGTTGCTGTAGCCCTTCAGCAAACTCGATGTCTTGAACTGAACAACTTTCCTTAAGATCAATTCCAGCTTCAATATTAAATTGGCGTAAATCATTTTCTAATTTCCCCCGATCAATTTGATAAGATTTAGGATCATGAAACTCTGATAATCCCAGTTCAGGTCTTTTATGAAATTCAGTTTCTTGAGGTTTGAAAAAATAACGTAATCCCAGTTTAGATAAATGTTGATTGTTAAAATAATCGGTTAACTGCAGCGTATTTGCTAAATAAAAAGCACCAACTTCAACGGTTGATTCCCCCACTTTAAAACCAGCTTCGGGTAAAGGACGAGCCATTTTATCAAGAACAACAACGGAAAGATTAGGTTGTTTAAGTTTTAACTGTCTCCCTAAGGTTAAACCCGCTAATCCACCGCCACAAATTGCCACATCATAGTCTGTTTCCGAACTAAAATTGTCAGCTTGTTCACGCAATAAAACGATGAGTTCTTCTTTATGCTCTTTCAATTGTTCGAGTAAATCGGGAGTCATAACACCTTGAGGAGAACGATAGCGCAGCTTATCCCCTTCCATCCAAATTGTCACACCTAAATGATTCAGATTCGATAAAAATTCAACTGTTTTCATAAATTTAAGTCCCTCAAAGACTAAACACTATAGACCAAACAAAAATTATCAATGGCGGGGAGTCGGTGGTTATTGTTAAAGTCAGTTGCTATGGGAGCAACCGCTTACATACTCCACAAAAAGACTGTTTTAAACCGAAGCTATTTATAGCACATTCTGGATGATAAATTTTAGTGATGGATACAATTTTTTACATTTTTTTCCAAAAGGCTTCTGAAAAGCTTAAATTTTAGTTAACCTATTTTCATAATTCTCCTTCTTCATAATTTTCTGCGGCTGTTGTCATAACTTTACCACTTTTGGATGCACTTTGAGTATTTTTGGATACATTAAGCACCTCAATCGTTTGAGTTAAACTGGCAACGGTTGGGTATTCTAATAAACTGTGCAACGACAATTCTACCGAGAAAATATCGCGTAAACGAGAGATGACTTGACTCGCCAGCAAAGAATGTCCTCCTAGTTCAAAGAAATTGTCATGAATTCCAATTTGAGATAGATTTAACACCTTTTGCCAAATCTTAGCAACTTGATGTTCAGCTTCCGTTCTGGGTGCTACCAATTCGTTATTTTCTTTACCTTGCAGTTCCTTGAGTAATTGCCGCTTATCAATGTCTCCATTATCCTTAATAGGCAGAGATTGTCGCAGCACCAGGGGACATTGATAGGACGTTCCCAATCGATCTTTTAGACTAACATGATTAGGTAGATTGACCGATTGAACTGTAGATTTACGGGTGTAATAAGCCGTTAACTTTTGGCATCCTTCCGACCTAGATGTGAACCGGTTAATCTTGCTATTACTCCCATCTAAACCGATTATTAATTGTCTTTGGTTGTGATATAAACTGGTTAGAAATGAGTCTAAACCTTGCCGTACTGTCATATCATAATACCCTTGAGATCGGGTTATGTATTGCATCTGATAACCTTGGCTAATCCCGGTTTCTTGCCAAGTTGTCCAACTGTAACAATAACTGGGGAACAAATTCTTAGATTTTTGATAGCTGTTCAAAGACTCAAGGAAACTATTAGCCGCCGCATAGGAACCCAAAGCCGCTCCTCCAAAAAAACTAGCCAAGGAAGAAAAACTAATAAAAATTCCCTGAGATTCTTTGAGAAGTTGATGTAAAACCCAAGTTCCTATTACTTTAGGACGAAGAATTGTCGATAAACCCTCTTGATTTTCGTCCAGAAGTAAACAATCTTTGTAAATTCCAGCTAGATGAATCACCCCATTAAGTTCTCCTTGCCATTGTTTTTTCACCTGTTCTACAGCCTGTTTAACTTGAGTGAAATTAGCCACATCTACCGACTGGTAAATGACTTCTCCCCCAAGGTTTTCTAAAGCTTGGAGATTTTTGATTTTTAAGGATAATTGATCTTCGACTTTGAGGTACTCACTCCAGAGGTGTTTTTCTGGTAAAGGTGTTTTTCCAATTAATAGTAAACGAGCTTGATAATTTTTGAGCAAATACTGAGCAATTTGTCTGCCAATCCCTCCTAGTCCTCCGGTAATCAGATAAATTCCCCCTGATTTAAAGGGTAATTCCTGTTGGGTGTGTTGAAGTAAATTGACTTTTTCCAAACCTGCGATTAAACGTTTCCCGTTGCGATAGGCAATTTCTCTTTCCTTGGATAAAACCGATAGTTCTTGCAGCAGATAACTGAGATTAATTTCGGTTTGATCCAGAGGTAAATCCAGATGACGAGTATTTAACCAAGGAAGTTCTTGAGCTAGGGTTTTGATCAGTCCTAAAACTGGAGATTTTTCATAGGCAATTTCATCGGTTTCTATGACAAATTGACTATAACTAGAAACAAATAGCAATTGAATTTTTGAGTTAAAATCATGAGTTTTAGCTAAGGCTTGCACTAGAAATAATAAATCATAGGTTCCTTTTTCTAGTGCTTTTTCTAACTGTTCAATTGTTGAAATTTCTCCCTGATAGTCTTGATAAGTCCCCAGATGAATAATATTGCTAAGGATAATTTTTCGCTCGGATAAAGATGCCATTAACTGTTGATAATGATTGGCTGTCCCGGGTCTGAGGGTATAGCAATTTTGACTGATTTGAGAAAATTCTTCCGCTGCTAAAACCGTGATACAGGGTAAGTTTTGCCCTTGAATTTTTTCTGCTAAAGATGCTCCTAAACCCAAGCAATCCAGAAAAATTAAACTACAATACTTGGAAAGTTCGGGTTTTAAGTTAACTGGAGATCGAGGTTTCCAAACTTTCTGGTAAAACCAATCAGGAAGGGTTTGAGCATTTTCTAACAAAATATCTATTTCTTTTAAAATAGAATTAAATTCTCCATTTCCAAACCGTTTTGTTAATTGCGATCGCTGAATTTTACCAATGGAAGTTTTAGGAATTTCAGTTTTATTTAAGGGGATTAAATATTCAGGATTAACGCCAAAACTGTTAATTACTTTTCGTCTAATCTTTTTCAGAAGTTCCGCTAGATGCTGGTGGTCAAAGGTTTCTACACTAAAAAATAAAGCTAATTGATCGGTACTATTCCTAGGATCATAAACAGCACAAGCGGCGGTGTAGGACACTTCTACTTCTTCAATAGTTTCCACTACAGTTTCAATTTCATGGCTATAATAATTCACTCCATTAATAATAATGGTTTCTTTACTTCTTCCAGTAATGACTAAATGACCGTTACTAATAAATGCTAAATCTCCTGTCTTAAACCAGCCATCTTTTAAGAAAGCGTCTTGATTCGCTTCTGGGTTTTTATAATACCCCGGTGAAACTGCATCTCCTTTAACTTGTAAATGACCAATGGTTTCTTCTGGTAATAGGGAATTATCAGTATTAACAATTCTAATTGATATACCCGGAATGGGTAATCCTAAATCCGTAAAGGTTGCACCATTGGGATGTTCAGGATGGACTCGTTTTAAGGAAGAATTCAAGGAGGATTTATCAACCGTGTGAAAGAGTAATGGCTGTTGTTCTGTAGGCTGATAATAGGTAATCCCTGAACCCATTTCTGCCATCCCAAAAGCAGGACGCATCGCCGTTTTTTTCAGATTATATTGAAGATGAAGGGTGTTAATAAATTCTCCAACTGCTTGACCAGAAACGGCTTCACCCGCTGCTAAAAAGAATTTGACACAATCTAAATTCCAATTTTGATCCGGTTCTTTTTTTAAAGCTTCATTGATCAAATTATAGGCAAAATTAGGAGCCCAACTATGGCTAATTCGATATTGATCAATTAAATCTAACCAATTCAAAGGACGACCTAATATATATTCAGTTTGAACATAAACCATTTGGCATCCTAACTCGACACAGCGAATATTCCAGTCTGAAATACTTCCAATATGATCAAAAGGAAGCCAATTAAGAATAATATCGTCGTTTTGATGTTCACAAATTATGTTTGTTCCTCGCGCACGAGAGATGACATTTTTATGGGTTAATGAGATACATTTCGGTATTCCTGTACTGCCTGATGTGAGATTAAAGAACGCGATATCATCCGGTTGACCAATAGGAGGCTGATGGGGAGAATGAGTTTTTAATTCTTCAATAAAACTCAAGCTTAAGGTTTGATTAGGCAACCATTGTTCTAAATATTTTATCTCTTGCTGACGGGATTGATTTGTGATAATAATAGGCTCATCTAACAACTGCCAAACTTGACATATTTTATGAATTTCATTATTAAAATCTTTATAGCTGGGTGGCACTGAAATAATAACAGGAATAAATCCCCCTAAAAGACACCCCCAAAATGCGGAAATAATATCATAGTTTTCCGATAGCTGAAGAATCACTTTATCTTGAGCTTGTAAACCCTGCTTTTGTAATCCGGCTTGTATTTGTTGAGCTTCTTCCCATAATTGTTGATAAGATTGAAAAACTTCTGATCCATTAGATTGAATATAAATAATCCCTTTATTTGAATGATTTTCAGCAGCTTTTTGGAGGATTTCTGCCAAGGTTTTAGGCTGAATTTCAGATTCTTCTAAAAGCTGTCCGTGACTGATTCTAGCTTGAGTGTTAGAAGTGTGAATCCCCAGATGAATCGGGGTTTCAGATTTTTGATGATCATTTCTTTTCTCTAGTTTTAAGGGCAATAAGTCCGATAGATGTAGGGGTAAAATTTTGATTTTTTTGGAAGTCATGACAGCGGCAACTTGATCAATATCTGACAAAGAGCGTAGTTTTTCTTCTGTTTTCTGAACTTGATGATCATCGATAATTTCAATATTCTTTAATGCAGTTTCATCGACATCACCGCTATCGGTTAAGGGTAAACTGGAAATCTGCACATAGATATTAGGTAGAAGATTGTCCGGTAACTGAGACTGTAAATCGGAGGACAATTGTTCAGAATTCCAAGCTCCAGAGGAAACGATATAGGCGACTAATTCATCCTCTCGTACCATAAAATAGCAATCTTCAATTAAGGGATTTGATAAAAAGACTTCTGCTAATTTCTGACAATTTAATTGTGGATTTTTCTGTTCTGTCCTCATACCTAAAATCCTCGTTTTTGTGTACATCTTGCCAATTCAATTCAATTCTGAATTGGCTCTTCTGGTTTCTGTGTGGAAACGAGGTCTATACTGATAGTTTCTTCCGCAAAATAGTCCTAAAAGTCTTGCCCGATAAGCACTTCACGATTCCATAAGCAAAGATTATCACACAAAGTCGAGAAGAGCCCTGAATTTCATCACTGTCTGAGCTATCACATAATAGCTCATTCGGGGTACGATAGTCAAGACATTATCGAGGACGATTGTTAATCAAGTTTACGGCTCTTTCTATTTCCTCTGGCTTAAGGATTTTAAAATTCCTTTTCTTGGGAAAGAATTGTCTTAACAGTCCATTAGTATGCTCGTTTAATCCCCTCTCCCAAGAAATTTTGTAGATGGTTTCTTGACATCCTGACCGCCGTAAAACGGACGGCGATTCCCAAAACTCACAATTTGGGTTTCTGCTTCATAGATGACATGACATCCCAGCAAGACGGCTATTTGCCGTTGAGATAAATTTACCTCTTGACCAAGTTGGTAGAGCAAGTTTCTTTGTTCTATGTTAAGATGTTGAGGGCTTCGTTTTTGGGTCTGATTTGTTGTTGTTAAAGATCAGAATATACCTGATGAGCCTTTCTCTGTCAACTCTTAAGGTTGATGTGTTTCATTTTTGAATTGGCGAAATAAAAAATGACAGAACAAGCTTGGTGGGTACAAAAATGGCTAGAACTACTCGATTCCTATCGCTTTAAAAAACGCTTGGAACGAGCTAGACTTTACGCCAGAGAAGGCAATGTTTTAAGTATTGACTTTGAAGACTCGCAAGTTATTGCCAGAGTACAAGGCAGTGAACCAGAGCCTTATATAGTGGATTTATCCCTAGTCGCTTTTAGTGATGAAGAATGGGACTATATTATTAAGCTTCTCTCCAAAAAGGCCATTTATTCCGCTCAATTGCTCACGGGACAAATGCCCGATCATATCGAGCGTGTTTTTATCGATAGTGGGGTGAATTTATTTCCCTTTTCCCTAGCTGATATTCGCTCTCGTTGTACCTGTCCCGATCAAGCCAACCCCTGCAAACATATAGGAGCAGTATACTATCAATTGGGTGATCGTTTTATTGTCGATCCCTTCCTGCTTTTGCAACTGCGCGGCCGAAGCAAAAGCCAAATTCTGGAAGCTTTACGGGAAAAACGCTCCTATTCCTCTGATAATCAACCTTTAGCAGTCAGTGAACCCCCCACAGTAGTCGAAAAAACTGCCCCCGACAGCACTATTGATCGCTTTTGGCAGTACGATGAGGAGCTAGACCCCTCCCTAGTTGTGATTACGCCGGGGAATGAAAATCAAACCATTCTCGACATTTTAGGCAATTTTCCCCTCGCTGCCCCCGAATCAGATGCCATAGAACAATTTTTAAAACCAATTTACCGGCAAATTCCCCAAGAAGCGATGGCGATTGCTTTACAGTAGGGAATTTGGGGTATATGAGCAGCTCGTTCAAAGTGGTGCAAAAGACAAAAAAGCCAGCCAGATTTGTCCTCGCATCAGGGCGAGGAATTAACCAGGGAGAAAATCGCCCCACCACTAACCGCTAAACCGTCTTACTTTTGCCAGTTTTACTGCCTGGGGAAGTAGTTTTTTTAGTGGTGCTAGAAGTAGTTTTCTTAGTAGTGGTTTTCTTGGCAGTGGTTGTCTTGGCCGCTAGGGCGACTAAAGCTTGTTCTAGAGTCAGGGTTTCGGCGGTTTCTCCTTCGGGAATCTTGGCGTTGGTCTTACCGTGTTTGATATAAACTCCGTAGGGACCTTCGTACAATCCCACGGATTCCCCATCGTCGGGATGTTTACCCAATTCTTTTAAGGGTGGTTTGGTGGAACCGCGGGCGCTGCGAGTTTTTTTCGGTTCGGCTAATAAGGCCAAAGCTCGATCGAGGGTTATGGTTAAGACATCATCGCCGGCTTTCAGGGAACGATATTCTTTTTCCTTACCCTGTTCCTGAACTATATAGGGGCCAAAACGACCTAAACTGGCTTTAATTTTGCCTCCGGTGAGGGGATGGGTTCCCAGTAGTCGCGGCAGTGCCAATAAACCCACCGCTTGTTCGAGGGTGACATCCTCTGGTTTGACTCCTTTGGGTAGGGAGGCGCGTTTCGGTTTGGGGTTGTCATCGCTGACATCTCCTAACTGGACGTAGGGGCCGTAACTACCCACCAGCAGATAAATTGGCTCTCCGCTGTCGGGATGAAGACCTAATTTATCGGGACCCTCGGTTTTTTGTCGCAGCAGGGTTTCTACCTGTTCGGGGTTGAGGTCGGCGGGGGTT
Source organism: Microcystis sp. LE18-22.4A (assembly GCF_027531105.1). Lineage (NCBI taxonomy): Bacteria > Bacillati > Cyanobacteriota > Cyanophyceae > Chroococcales > Microcystaceae > Microcystis > Microcystis sp. LE18-22.4A. The sequence goes on along the minus strand of NZ_JAPZRB010000049.1, from coordinate 6,029 downwards.
AAATCGGCGGGGATGGAAGCGGTGAGGATTTCATCGCCTCGGGAGACTTCCAGATAGGGACCGTATTTGCCGATCTTGATAGTTGCCTGTAAATCCTCTAAAATCACCGATTTGGCGGTGCTAGAGTTAATTTGACTCTCGCGCTCTTTTACTTGGCTTTCTAGCCCCTTTTCGCCGCGATAGAAGCGATCGAGATAGGGCAACCATTGGGCGGAACCGGTGGCGATATCGTCGAGGGTTTCCTCCATTTTCGAGGTAAATTTGGGATCTACCAGGTCGGGGAAATGATTTTCTAACAAACTAACCACGGCAAAAGCGGTGAAGGTGGGAATCAAGGTTTTATTCCGCATTTGGGCATAACCGCGATCGATAATTGTGCCGAGAATGGTGGCGTAGGTGCTGGGTCGCCCGATTCCTTCACTTTCGAGGGTTTTTACGAGTGAGGCTTCGCTATAACGGGCGGGGGGTTGGGTATCGTGGCTAATCGCTTCTAGTTTCCGACAATTGGGGGTGTCACCGACGTTGAGGGCGGGTAAGATTATTTCTTGGTCGTCGATGGCGGCTTCGGGATCGTCGGAACCTTCCACATAGGCGCGGAAAAAGCCGGGGAAGTCGATTCTTTTGCCAGAGGAGCGAAATCCGGCATTTTCTACCTGAATATTGACGGCGATCTGGGTAATGCGGGCATCGGCCATCTGTGAGGCGACGGTACGTTTCCAGATTAAATCATAGAGGGCGAATTCTAGTCCGCTCAGGCCGGTTTCCCGGGGCAGGCGAAAGCTACTACCGGCGGGCCGGATGGCTTCGTGTGCTTCCTGTGCGCCTTTGCTTTTGGTGGTGTACTGCCGGGGTTGGGGACTGAGGTAATTTTTTCCGTACATTTGTTCTACACAACTGCGGGCGGCGGTGATGGCCTGATCGGAAAGATGGACGGAATCGGTCCGCATATAGGTGATGTAGCCCTGTTCGTAGAGATTTTGGGCGATTCGCATGGTGTCGCGGGCGGATATGCCCAGTTTCCGGTTAGCCTCTTGCTGTAGGGTGGAGGTGGTGAAGGGGGGGGAAGGTTTGCGAGTGGTGGGTTTTTCTTCGGTGTGGCTAACGCGCCAGATTTTGTCTTCGATGCGTTCTTTTAAGGCGGCGGCGGTGGCTTGATCCAAAAGTGTCACCTGGCGACCGGGGAGCATTCTGCCGGTGTCGGCATCGAAATCGCTCCCATTTGCCACTTTTTGACCGTTTAAGGTGACTAATTTCGACTCGAATTGATTTTTGTCCTTTTCGAGGGTGGCTTTCAGGTCCCAATAATTGGCGGTTTTAAAGGCTCGTCTTTCTCGTTCCCGTTGTACGAGCAGACGTACCGCCACGGATTGCACCCGGCCGGCGGATAACCCTTTGGAGATTTTTTTCCAAAGTAGGGGGGAGAGGGTATAACCGTAGAGGCGATCGAGTATGCGGCGGGTTTCTTGGGCGTGAACTAAATTTTCGTCGATGGAGCGACAATTTTTGAGGGCGGCTTGGATTGCCTCTTTGGTGATTTCGTGAAATACCATCCTTTTGGTGGGTATTTTCGGGTTGAGTACCTGCAAGAGATGCCAACTGATGCTTTCGCCTTCCCGATCTTCGTCGGTGGCGAGGATCAGTTCGCTGGCCCCTTTGAGGGCTTCTTTTAATTCTTTGACGACTTTACTTTTGGTTTTGGGGACGACGTAGAGGGGATCGAAATCGTTCTCCACATCCACGCCTAAGTTGGCCCAGGATTTGTCTTTGTGGGCGGGGGGAATTTCTTCGGCGGAGGCGGGCAGATCGCGGATGTGGCCCATGGAGGCTTGAACTCGATAGCCGCTAGGCAGATAATTGCTGATCGTCCGAGCTTTGGTGGGGGATTCGACAATAACCAGGGTTGACATAGGAATTGATCACGAGGGCATGGCCACAGCGACTGTTTTAGTTAGACTGACAATCGTTGTTTGATGATGGACAAAAGTTACTATTTATCTTGACCGGCTTGATTCGGGTCAAAAGCCACTTACTACGATAATAGAGATTAAAGCTGGTCTTTTGTCACTAACTTCTTAACAAAACTTAATATTTTTCTGGAGCAGGGAGATGGGAGCAGGGAGATGGGAGCAGGGAGAAGGGAGAAAAAAGCTGACTCGGAGAATACTGACTCCTAACCCAATGTTCGCCAAAGATAAGCAAAAATTATTTATTGACTCCAAAAACTTGAGAATATTTAAATTAACATTCCGCAATATTTACAAATTCTTAAAAATTAATTGAGAAAGATTTTTATTTAACAACGATGTTACAATGGTTACAGCGATTTTACTGAATTTCATAATGGGATATTCTGTGCTTTTTTAGGCAGCAATGGTTGAAACCCTCACCAAACCTAGAAGGTTATCCTAATTAGGGTTTGCTGAATAAATCTAAAAACCTTGTTGGATAAGACTTTTGGACTTTTTTCCCCTCAAAAAGTGCCAGCCATTGCGGGGATAGGGGGGAAAATTCAGGTACTTTTTCCCTGAAAATTAGGTAGTTGACCACCTGAAAATCGAGCAAACCCCACACCCCACACCCCACACCCCACACCCTGCCCCCAGAAAAGCTTTTTCAGCAGCCCCTAATTAGGACGGGTAAATTAGTCAATTTCACCAACAACGATGATCTTTTTTTTGTGTAGTTTTATTGCAAAAAAAAAGTTTTTTTGACAAAAAGCACAAAGTATGATATGAACCCAACGTATTTCTGGCTGCCAGTAGTTATTGCAGAGTAGGATGGGGAGAAGGGAGAAAAAATAAAAATAATCCTCCTGACTGGAAAGAGGGTGTAGGGTGTGGGGTGTGGGGTGTAGGGAAGGAAACCTCTTTCATCTGTGGTGGTGAAAATTTTTTCATCAGGACTGACGCCTGACGACCAACGCCTGACGACCGACTCCTAACCCCACCAACCAACTTTTTGCCGCAAACCCTAGTTATGTCTGATTTACGTCAATATGCTCCGGCAACAGAACGCAATCGTCAGCCGATTTTAGAAGTTCTCAGCCAATTTTTACCGAAGACTGGGAATATCCTAGAAATATCTAGCGGCACGGGTGAACACGCTGTTTTTTTTGCTCCTCGTCTTGCTCCTTGTCGTTGGATTCCCTCGGATTGTAACCCTCTGGCTCTAGATAGTATTCGCAGTTGGTGCGATTATTGTCCTAGTTCTAATCTCGATCGCCCCCTATTTATCGATGTTCATCAGTCAGTTTGGGCGGTAGAGACGGAAAATATCGTTATTAATGCGATTGTTAATATTAACATGATTCATATCGCCCCTTGGTCCGCTTGTTTAGCGTTAATGGCAGGAGCGAGTCGCATTCTCGGTTCGGGGGGAATTCTCTATCTTTATGGTCCCTATAAACGGCAGGGAAAACATACTTCTCCTAGTAACGAAAGCTTTGATTTTTCTCTCCGTTCTCAAAACTCTACTTGGGGAGTTAGGAATTTAGAAGATGTGGTGCAAGCAGCGAGCGATCGAGGTTTACAATTGTTAGAAGTAATTCCTATGCCAGCTAATAATCTCTCGGTTTTATTTCAATTGCCTTAACTGATAACTGATAACTGATAACTGATAACTTATTTCCAACCAGCGCGATTCATTACCTGTACCGCTTTGGCTAAATTAGGACCATAATTAGCCACGCTAACTGTATCTTCTTTCCCGCGTCCGAGTTTTGCTAGGAAAGGGTCTAAAGCAACCCCTGGAACGACGGGATATTCTCGATTACCCTTAGCAAAAAAGTTCTGTGCTTCATTGCTAGAAAGATATTCTAAAAATTTAATGGCCGATTCTCGATTGGGGGCAGTTTTAATTAAACCACCACCGCTAATATTAACGTGAGTGCCGCGGCCTGCTTGGTCGGGGAAAATTACGCTTACTTGGTCATAAATTGCCCGTTTAGCGGGGTCTTTTTCTTCGGCATACCCCGCTAAGTAATAGGTGTTAGCTAGGGCTAAATCGGCAATTCCTGCGGCTACAGCTTCGATTTGTGCCTTATCATTACCCTGGGGTGGACGGGCAAAATTAGCCACTAATCCTCGACACCATTTTTCTGCGGCCGCTTCCCCTTGGATGTCGATTAACCAAGCGGTAAAAGATTGACTATAGATGTTACTGGATGACCGGGTGACGACTTTTCCTTTCCATTTGGGATTGGTTAAATCTGCATAGGAATCGATTTCTCTGGGGTTAACTCTGTCTTTGTTGTACATAATTACCCGCAAGCGTTTACTAAACCCGAACCAGTGACCTTTGGGGTGACGCAAATTAGCAGGAATTCTTTGGGTAAGAATGCGGGAATTGACGGGGGCAAAAATTCCCTGTTGGTCGGCGCGCCATAGTCTCCCCGCATCTACCGTCAGGAGTATATCGGCAGGACTATTGCTGCCTTCGCTTTTAATCCGTTCGATTAATGGATCCGCTTCCCCTTCCACGAGGTTAATTTTTATTCCCGTTTGTCGGGTGAAGTTGTCATACAATCGTCGGTCGGTGTTGTAGTGACGGGAGGAATAGAGGTTTAATTGTTTAGTTTGGGCGGAAACTTCGTTTATTTTCCCTAATTGACCCACTGCTAACGCTAAGGTGGCTGTTCCCGCGCCTAGAAAGACTCTCCGAGTTATTTTATCGTTCATTGCTCGATTCTTGGCAAAGTTGTCTTTTCCTATTGTACAGCTATTGAGAATAATTCTTATCTGTGCGAGAAATTATTTGTCGGGCTAGGGCGGTAAATGGGGGAAAATACTGGTAAAATCAGGGTTTTTTGTTTTGATGGGGCTAATAAATCCTCGAATCTATCGCTAGTTAAATTCAATAAGCCCAAAATGTTACCCTAAGCTCGATCGAGGGTATTGTGGAATGAGAGCAACGAGAGTGAAAGATAATGATCAACAGTAATCACCAACAAGCGATCGAGCTAATGTTAGCATCGGGAGACTATAATCAGTTATTGTTATTTTGTCAACAAGCGCTCGCGGTTCATCCGGAAGTGACTGATTATTATCCCTATCTGGGATTAGCTTATCTGCTGCTAGAGCAGCAAGCAACAGCGCAAGAAATTTGGTTATTTTGGCTATTACAATCAGAGTCTAGTCAAGATTTAATTATGCTCCTCAAAAAAGAGATAATTAGAAATCTCGATTGCTGGCAGTTTGGCCAAGCTAAATTAATCTATCTTCAGTGGCTAGAATTAGAGGAAATAGAAGGGGATGAAGAGATAGAAAATTATGCCCTGACTGCGATAAACTCCTGTCTTCAAGAGGTGCAAGAGGCAATTAATCGGCGAGAATATACTTTAGCTGAGGACTTTTACTTAAGAATTTTATCTTGGCGTGAACAATTAGCTTACATCTGGCACGATTTAGGATACTTATACTATATAATTAACCGACTAACAGAATCTTTTAACTGTTTAGCACGAGCCATCGAATTAGAGGAAAATCAAGCCTTATATCATTATACTATGGCCATGGTGCTAGAAAAACAATCACGTTTAGATATAGCTTTATCAGCTTATCAAAAAGCGATTGATCTCAATGCTAATTTTGTCGATGCTTATAATAAACTGGGCAATTTATTTTATCGATTAGGGCAGCTAGAGTCAGCCGAAAAATTCTATCAGCAGGGAATTAATAGCTGCGCAGATTTTTATCCTTTTTATATCAATTTAGGCAATGTCTATTTAGTTAAACAAGCTTGGACAGAAGCAAAAAATGCTTATAAAACTGCCCAACAACTGGCAGGAGATAGAGGAGAAATTAGTCAAAATCTCTCCCTTTGGGAAATTCTGCAAGCTGACCAACAAATGGCCGATCTTTACTCAGGCAACTATTTTTATCAAAGAAAAATCGGCTCTTCGGGAATTGTTATGCAAATAATTAACTTAAAATAAAATTCGATGAGAGCGCCTACGCTCAAAAGTAGCTGAAATCCATACAGGGAAGGACTTAAGGCACAAACAGGTTAATACCAAAAGATAGACAATTGAG
>NZ_JAPZRB010000368.1:0-6491 GCF_027531105.1 Microcystis sp. LE18-22.4A | reverse complement strand
ACTCAATCAACGATTTTTTCAGCAGTTAAACTGTGAATTATATAACGCTTATGGACCAACAGAAGTAGCGGTTGAGACTACTATCTGGTGCTGTCAGCCAAATTCCCAAATTTCTATTGGAACTCCCATTGCTAATGCCCAGATTTACATTCTCGACAGTTATCTCCAACCGGTTCCTATTGGTGTTGCTGGAGAATTACATATTGGTGGAATGGGTTTAGCGCGTGGATATCTCAATCGTCCCCAATTGACGGCTGAAAAATTTATTCCTCATCCTTTTGCTCAGGGGAAATTATATAAAACCGGAGATTTAGCTCGCTATCTTCCTGAGGGCAATATTGAATATTTAGGGCGGATTGATAATCAAGTCAAGCTGAGAGGTTTACGCATTGAATTAGGAGAAATTCAGACAGTTTTAGAAACTCATCCCAACGTTGAACAAACTGTTGTGATTATGCGGGAAGATACCTTATATAATCAACGGTTAGTTGCTTATGTAATCAGAAAAAATTCTTTATTAACTCCTCAGGATCTGCGTCGTTTCTTACAGCAGCAACTCCCCGCTTATATGGTGCCTTCTGCCTTTGTCATGTTGTCGGATTTTCCCTTAAATAACAATGGCAAGATAGACAGGAAAAAATTACCTATCCCCGATGAGACATCAATTATTGAATCTGCTTATATAGCCCCAAGAAATGAAAAAGAAAGCCTCTTAGCTCAGATTTGGCAAGATGTTCTTCAGGTATCCAAAATAGGGGTTAGTGACAACTTCTTTGAGTTAGGAGGACATAGCTTAAAAGCTATTTCTCTAGTGAGTAAAATTCAGGAAAAGTTAGGGCAATCTTTGCCCATTAAACAAGTATTCGCCCATCCTACCATTGCTGAACAAGCAGCATTATTAAGCACTGTTACCCCTCTGACGGTAGCCACTATTCCCCTTGTCTCTGCACAAGAAACCTACGAAACATCCCATGCTCAGAGACGTTTCTATGTCTTGCAACAGATGGATCTCAATAATGTAGCTTATCATATTGTTTCCACCCTCAAAATAGCAGGAGATTTTAGCCCCGATGTCTTTGAAAAAGCCATACAATTATTGATTTCCCGTCATGAATCCCTGCGGACATCTTTCATTTTAATTAACGGTGAACCACAACAGAAAATCCTGCAAAATCGTCCTTTTGATTGGGAATTTAAAGACTGGACAAATAAACCTGATGAAGAAATCCTAGAAACGATTGCAAAAGAGAGAAAACCGTTTGACTTAGAGAAAAGTCCCCTGGTGCGCTCTAAGATTTATAAACTATCTGCGAATGAATATATTTTAGAGTTAGAAATTCATCATATTATCTGTGATGGTTGGTCAATGAGTTTGTTAGCTAAAGAATGCTTACAATACTACTCTGATTTAGCCAAAGGATTACAGCCTAGTATAGAGCCATTGCCGATACAATATAAAGATTATGCAGGATGGCAAAATAATCTTTTAAGAAGCGAAAATAATCCCAAAAACCTAGATTACTGGCGGCAAAAACTGGACAATGGACAACTGACCAGAGTTCACTTACCGACCGACTTTAAACGTCCCCAAATAAAGACGTTTAAGGGTTCTCATTTAAGCTGGACATTTGACCGAGAAACGATTTCTAAATTAAGAAAAATTTGTCAAGAAAACGAAATAACCCTATTCATGGCATTGGTAGCGGCTGTAAAAATATTACTGTATCGCTACAGTGGTCAACATGATATTACTATTGGTACAGAAATCGCCACCAGAAGCCATCCTCAACTGCAATCTCTAATCGGTTTATTTCTCAATACCTTAGTTATTCGTGACCAAATTGAACCCGAAAAAGGCTACAAAAATCTACTCGCAAAGGTTCGTCAAACCGTTACCGAAGCCTTAGAACATTCCGATTATCCCTTTGATATTTTAGTAGAAAAATTAGCTGTTTCTAGAGAAATTAACCGCACTCCCTTGTTTGATATATTAGTCCTTCTGCAAAATTTTGATCAACCTGTAGGCTTGGAAAATATACAAATAAAATCTCTAGATTCCCTGACCCCGACCAGTAAGTTTGATCTATCTTTTGTGTTTAGTGAAGATCAGGAAAAACTCAGATTAGAGCTAATTTATAACACCGACTTATTCCAAGAGGAGAGGATGAAAAAATGTCTCATTCACTTCGATAAACTCTTGAATGAAATGCTATCTAATCCCGCCCAACCCGTCAAAGACATTTCTTTGTTATCGGCAGCAGAAACCGCTTTTATTGCCAATTTTATCAATCCTATTCCTCGCTTAGAAACCCGTACTATTATCCATGATTTTATTGACCAAGTTGCAGCCAAACCAGAGAAAACATCGATTATTTATCCAGGGGGTAAATTTAGCTATCAAGAATTACATGAACTAACTAACTTTTGGGCTTATGCCTTAAAAGAATTAGGCGTGGAAAAAGATAAGGTTTGTGGTGTTCTCCTAGAAGGAGATTATCGTCAGTTAATCGCTATGCTGGCAGTATTTAAAGCCGGAGGAATCTATTTACCTCTACGTTTAGATGAACCAGAGGAGCGCCGGCAACGCATGATGATTAAAACTAGCCCCGAAATTATCTTAGTTGCGGCTGAGAATTTAGAGGGGATTAAACCCCAACTATCCGCATTAGAAAAACCGCCTCATATCTTAGTGGTTAAGGCTCATAAAATTCAGCAATATCATCAGTGGAATGGCATGGATTATCAAGAGTTTCCTTGCCAATTAAGCAAACTGCAACCCCTTCTAGCTATGCCGGATGCTGATGATTCTAATTATATTATGTTTACTTCTGGCTCAACCGGTGAACCTAAAGCAATTTTAGGCAGTCACGGCAGCTTACGTCATTTCATTGATTGGGAAAAACGGGAATTTGGCATTAATGAAAGTTGGCGCTGTTTACAAATTGCTCAAATTAATTTTGATGCTTATTTGAGGGAAACCTGTGTGACTTTATGCTCAGGGGGAACTCTGTATATTCCAGAGAGTACAGAGCGAGAAGACTTAGAGCTTTTATTACTGCGAATAGGAGAATGGAAAATTAACTTACTACACACTGTCCCCTCGGTAATGCGTCTATTTTTAAAGATGGGGCGTGGTTTAGTTAATGCACATAATCTCCTGAAAAGTTTGCGAATTTTTGTCTTAGGAGGAGAGCCTTTATTTGTGAAAGAACTGGCTGAATGGCATCAAATTTTTGGCTCTCAGACAGAATTTGTGAATATTTATGGGGCAAGTGAAACTACATTTGTTAAGCATTTTTATCGAATTCCTAACCCTAATAATATTCCCTATGAACGGGTTCCGGGTGGTCAAACTTTGCCAGATGCCGCTTATGCAGTGGTTGATGGAAATCGCGCCAGGGCAATAGGAGAAGTAGGAGAAGTGTTCGTTAAATCCCCCTATTTAACCAAAGGTTATTATCAAGATGAAAGCTTAACTCATTCAGTTTTTGTGCCTAATCCTTTGAATGGGGGGAGGGATATAGTTTATCGTACTGGAGACTTAGGCAGACTGCTTCCTGATCTAACTTTAGAAGTAATAGGACGCAGTGACAATCAAATTAAATTAAATGGGGTACGGATTGAATTAGGAGAGATTGAAGATGTCCTCAGTGGGATTGAGGGAGTAGAAAAAGCCTTAGTTATGGCTAATAAAAAGGAGGAATTAGTAACCGTAATTGCTTATTATCAAGCAGAGGATACAGTTCATCAGGAATATATTCGAGGTAAATTAAAGCAACTCTTACCGATTTATATGCAGCCTAGCTTTTTAATGCGGTTAGAAGCTTTTCCCTTGTTACCCAATGGAAAAATTCATCGTCTAGCTTTGCCAAAACCCGAAGAAAATATTACTGACTCAACTAACCAAGTCCCAGATTTTAATCCACAAGAAGCTTTATTAGCTTCCCTTTGGGGTGAGTTATTAGAAGCAGAAGTTAGTAACAGTAATCAGTCATTTTTTGAACTAGGAGGAAACAGTCTAAAGGCGATGCGCTTAGTGTCACAAATCCGTAATCAATTTGGGGTTTCCCTCCGATTACGGGAAATTTTTACCCATAATACTTTAAAAGAACAAGCTGTATTAATTCAATCCCGACAAAAACGATGATCAACTTACCACAATCTGACTCAATTAACCCACTGGAAAAACAAAAATATTACCAAGTCTCTCACGGTCAAAGAAGGCTTTGGATTTTGCAGCATATCAGCGAATCTTCTAGTGCTTATAATATTAGGCTTGCCATGAGAATTAATGGCAAGTTAGATGTTTCTATATTAACAGCAGCCTTTCAAGAACTGGTGAACCGTCATGAAATTCTCAGAACCACTTTTACCAGTGTTGGGGGCAATATTAAGCAAGTTATTCATGAGCAAATACCCACAGAACAGTTAATCATTTTTAAAGATTTAAGAGCAGAAAAAGATGCTGAACTCTTGGCAGATGATTTAATTCAAGAGTCGGCAAATTTACCTTTTAGTTTAGAAAAGTTGCCCCTTATTCGGGTCTTATTGGTGCAGATTAAGTCAGAAGAATTTATCTTTGGTTTGACTGTCCATCATATTATTGGGGATGCACAATCACTTGATATTATCTTTCAAGAGTTCTTTACATTATACTCTGCTTATAGTCAACAAAAAAAAGCTGAATTACCCCCTCTTACCCTACAGTATAAAGACTATGCGGCATGGCAAAATCAGTGGTTAGAAAGTGAAGAAGTTAGAGAACAACATGAGTATTGGTGTGAGGTTTTTTCCGAACATCCCCCTATCTTAAACTTACCGATAGACTTCCCTCGACCTCAAGTAAAATCTTCTCAAGCGGCTTCCTACACTTATCAATTTAGTGAGAGTCTTAGCCAACAATTACAAACCTTTGCAACTAGAAATCAGACAACTCTATTTATTACCCTACTGACTTTCTTTAAAATATTACTCTACCGCCACACTGGCCAACGGGATTTAGTAGTTGGTATCCCTATTTCAGCACGGAATCATCCTGATTTAGAAAACCAGATCGGGTTTTATGTTAACACCTTGGCTTTGAGATCTTTATTACCAGAGGGAGTAACTTTTAAGCAAGTCTTAGGGGAAGTAACTAACACCTGTCTTGATGCTTATGAATATCGTGATTATCCTTTTGATAAATTAGTATCCGCTCTCAATTTAGAACGTGATTTGTCCAGAAATCCCTTATTTGATGTCATGTTTTCTCTACTGAGTAAAGAAAGCAAAACTGTCTTAAAAATTCCTGGTTTGGAACATCAACCTTATCCCTTAAAACCACGGATGGCTCAATTTGATATGACTTGGAGCTTCTTTGAAGATAGTCATAATCTTACATTAGTGATCGAATATGAGCCAGATTTATTTTTGCCTGAAACCATCGCCAGAATGAACGGTCACTTTTTACAAATTATTAAAAGTGTAATTCAGAATCCCGATTGTAAATTATCTGAGATTAATTTATTAACCCCTGAAGAACAGCATCAATTACTAATAGAGTGGAATCAAACCGAAGTTGCTTATCCTCAACAGTGTCTGCACCGGTTAGTTGAAGAAAAAGTTAGAGATAATCCCGAGGCAATAGCTCTTATTTTTGACGGCGAAAAATTGACCTATCGAGAGTTAAATAATCGAGCTAATCAAGTCGGTCACTATTTACAAGAAAAAGGCGTAACTTCAGAAGTATTAGTGGGGATTTTTATTGAGCGTTCTTTTGAGATGATTATCGGAATATTGGGAATTATTAAAGCTGGGGGAGCTTATGTTCCTTTGGATCCTAATTATCCCCCTGATCGCTTGGATTATATGATATCTGATTCAGCTATCTCTCTGTTGTTAACTCAGCAATCTTTAGTTCAATCTCTACCAGAAAATTGCCCCGAAATACTGTGTTTAGATACAGATTGGTTAAAGATAGCTAATTATAGTCAAGAGAATTTGACCTCTCCAGTTAAACCAGAAAATTTAGCTTATGTTATATACACTTCTGGTTCAACAGGAAAACCTAAAGGTGTGATGAATATTCATCAAGGAATTTGCAATACTCTAAAATACAATATTGATAATTATAATCTTAACTCTGAAGAGCGCATTCTCCAAATTACTCCCTTTAGTTTTGATGTTTCAGTTTGGGAAGTTTTCTCATCTTTAACATCTGGTGCTACCCTAGTCGTGACGAAACCCGACGGGTATAAAGATATAGATTATTTAATAGATTTAATTGTGCAAGAACAAGTAACTTGTTTCACTTGTGTTCCCTCAATATTGCGAGTTTTTCTGCAACATCCCAAGAGCAAAGATTGCCACTGTTTAAAACGAGTAATTGTCGGGGGAGAAGCCTTATCTTATGAACTCAATCAACGATTTTTTCAGCAGTTAAACTGTGAATTATATAACGCTTATGGACCAACAGAAGTAGCGGTTGAGACTACTATCTGGTGCTGTCAGCC
>NZ_JAPZRB010000174.1:0-2278 GCF_027531105.1 Microcystis sp. LE18-22.4A | reverse complement strand
ATTTCCACCCACGGGAGGCATAATTAATAATTCTCCTTTTTGATTACGTTCTAAATTCCATGTTTGATTAGCCTGACAGAGATGATAAAATTGTTCATCAGTCAAATTAACTGTCTCTAGATTTAACACTACAGTTTCCATCGCTTCTCCTTTTTGCTACTTTATATCGTTGATTCATCTCAACCTATTTACCTAATTGACTCTCTAAAAATTCTGACCAATTGGGATTAGTAGTATCTAGGGAAATTAGATAGGGTTGTTCTTTTTCATTAAAAGGTTCTGTTTTCTCAATTTGGGCATTTAAAACCTCGATATTAGCATCAGAAATATCACCTTTTCTAGCGGCAATCCGTTGTTTTAAAACTTCTATAGGTGCGCGACAATGGACAATATGAAAAGGAATCTGTAAATTTTGGGCATAGGTTAATAAGGGTTCTCGCCAAGCATATTTATCGTAGCGTGCATCGAGAATAACCGGATAACCTAAAGCTATTAAAATTTCGGCTAATTCCGCCAGTCGAGCGAAGGTTTTTTGACTCATTTCGAGACTATATATATCTAGACTTCCTGTTTGATTTAAGTCAATTCCAGCCAAATGTTTGCGAACTGCATCGGAACGAATCTGAATAGCATTAAGATTTTTAGCAATTACTTTTCCTATGGTACTCTTACCCGAGCCAGAAAATCCCGACATCAGAATTAATCTCGGTTTCTGCGGTTGTGTGTACTGCCAAGCTAATTGATAATAATCCTGTGCATCTGCTTTAATTTTCTCAGAAAAAGTGTCACCATCAAGCAAAAAACTATTGACTTTTGCCCTCACATACGCTTGTCTAGTCAGGTAGAGAGGCAAGACTTTTAAACCCTCCCAGTCGGCGGTTTGTTCTAAATAAGTATTGACAAATAAATTAGCGAAATCTTCTCTCCCCCTAGCGGTTAAATCCATGGCTGTAAAAGCAAGATCATACATGACATCAACGAAGCGAAAAGATTCATTAAATTCTATGCGATCAAATAATTGTATTTCTCCCTGCCACTGACAGATATTATTTAAATGTAAGTCGCCGTGACATTCGCGAATCATCCCTTTTATTTGTCTTTCCTCTAACCAATCTCCGTGTTCTGCGAAGAATTTATCTGTATAAGCTTTCGTTTCATCGTATTGTTTTTGGGTTTGGACAAAATTAATATATTTCTCGGTTTGTTGGTAGTTTTCATCAAAAGCTTGTTTAATAACTTCTAAATTGCCAAATTGAGTAATATAGGAATTAGTCACAGCTTGTCGATGAAATCCTGCCACTTTTTCAGCCAAAGATTTTATAGCTTTTTCCGTTAGTTCTCCCCGTTCAAAAACTTTACTCAGTAAACATTCTTGGGGAAACTGATTCATTTTTAAAATGTATTCGATCGCTTTCCCTTCTCCATTTAAACTTATGCTACCCCGTTCCTCATTAATTGACAAAACTTCCAGATAGATATTCGCAGCAACTCTTTGATTTAACTCTAGTTCCTGTTCTAGATAATACTTTCTCTTTTCTAAAGTGGAGAAATCTAAAAAATGATAATTAACTGGTTTCTTGACTTTATAGGCATAATCTCCTGTCAAGAAGATAATTGAAGCATGGGTTTGGATAATTTCAACGGGAATTTTGACAGAATGAGGATAAAAGTCGGGATTTTTTAATTCTTCGATTAATCGGTTGCTATCCATAGGGAGAACTCCTGTCGGTTGCCTCTCATTTTTGTAAATTTACTAGGTTGGGATTTTTAAAGGGAAACTCTCGGCTAGAATTGGCTGTTATTTCCGATTTTATCACTTAATCTTTGACTCTTGGGGGATTCTACCCCCCAAACCCTCCGTTGGGGAGTGGGAAGTGGGGAGAAGGGAGCGGGTTTTTAAAGTTTGATTGGCAGTTAATCGTACCACTAAAAACCGATTTGCTATCAGATGTCCGTGGAGGAACTGTCTCCCCCAAACGCTGGAAAGCATTAGCGGGAGCAAGTGGGATGCTTACAGGGGGTTATCCATACATTTGTACCAGTTTAAGGATGACTGATAATTGCTGATTGTCGGTAAGCTGTTGACTATCTAGGGTCTGCTGAAAAAGTTTTTCGTGGGGACAGGGTGTGGGGTGTGGGGTGTGGGGTGTGGGGTGTAGGGTTTTACCGATTCTCATCTGGTCAATTACCTAATTTTCAGAGAAAAAGTCCCTGAATTTTCCCCCTATCTCTCCCACAACTGGTACTTTTTGATTGACAAAAAGTCTAAAAGTCTTAC
>NZ_JAPZRB010000067.1:0-9840 GCF_027531105.1 Microcystis sp. LE18-22.4A | reverse complement strand
TGGGGTTTTACCAGTTTTGAGGTGGCCAATTACCTAATTTTCAGGGAAAAAGTGCCTAAATTTCCCCCCGATCACTCCCAGATCCAGTACTTTTTGATTGACAAAAGGTCTAAAAGTCTTACCCAACAAGGTTTTTAGATTTATTCAACCAGCCCTAGATAATTTATGAGAACGAACAAAGGAAATTCTAAATCCTCCCGCCCGTTGCGAGTGCCGAGAGGTCGCAGGGACGACCGCCGCCACACCCCCAAGGTAAACCGGACAGGTCTCTATCAACGCGCGATCCGGCAGTCCTTCCTCAAACTCGACCCGCGCATCGCCGTGCGTAACCCGGTCCTGTTCGTGGTCTGGTTAGGAACGATCGTCACGGCCCTGGTCACGATCGACCCGCATCTATTCGGCACGATCGCCGGGGATAGGGGACAACAACGGCTACTTAACGGCATCATCACCCTGATCCTCTTCTTCACGGTGCTGTTCGCCAACTTCGCCGAGGCGATCGCCGAGGGACGGGGAAAAGCCCAGGCCGATGCCCTGCGCTCCACCCGCAGCGACACGATGGCCCAGAAAATCCTTGCCGACGGCTCGATCGAGTCGGTCAGTTCCACGGCCTTGGGTCGGGGCGATCGGGTAAAACTGGTGGCCGGGGACGTGATTCCCGCCGACGGGGAAGTGATCGAGGGAATCGGTTCGGTGGATGAATCGGCGATCACCGGAGAATCGGCCCCCGTCCTCAAACAACCCGGAACCGACATCGCCAGTTCCGTCACCGGCGGCACCAGGCTTCTCTCGGACGAGTTGACAGTGCGGATCACTCAAGATCCCGGCCAGGGTTTTATCGATCGCATGATCTCCCTCGTGGAAGGGGCCGAGCGCACGAAAACCCCCAACGAGATCGCGCTGACGGTACTTCTGGCCGTGTTAACCCAAGTCTTTCTAATTGTCGTGGCCACGATTCCGCCGATCGGAAACTATATCGCCGGTTTCCTGGAAACGAGCCTCGGGCCGGCGGTTGCGGATACCTTTCGGGCCGGTTCCAGTATCGCCATCTTGATCTCGCTCCTCGTCGCCCTCATTCCCACGACGATCGGCGGTTTATTGAGCGCGATCGGCATCGCCGGGATGGATCGTGTGGCTCAGTTTAACGTCATCGCCACCTCCGGGCGCGCGGTGGAAGCCTGCGGCGACGTGAATACCCTCCTTCTCGACAAAACGGGAACGATCACCCTCGGAAACCGACTGGCTGACGAATTTATCCCCGTGAACGGTCATAACCTCGAGGAATTAGCCCGCATCTGTCTAGCGGCCAGCCTTTTCGACGAAACCCCGGAAGGACGCTCGATCGTTGCCTTAGCCCGGAATTTGGGCGCGAACCTCGATATCGATGGCCAACCCGGCGAGGGAATCGAATTCTCCGCTCGTACCCGCATGAGCGGCACCGATAGGGCCGGCGAGGAATACCGTAAGGGAGCCGTAGACGCGATTAAAGGTTTCGTCCGTTCCCGCGGTGGTTCCGTTCCCGAAACCCTCGATCAGGCACAGGAAAGGGTTTCCCGTTTGGGGGGAACTCCCCTCGCCGTCTGTCGGGGTAACGATATCTACGGGGTGATCTATCTCAAGGACATCGTGAAGCCTGGATTAAAAGAGCGTTTCGACCAATTACGGCGCATGGGTGTGAGAACGATCATGCTCACCGGCGACAACCAGATCACGGCCTCGGTGATCGCGGCGGAGGCGGGGGTGGATGATTTTATCGCCGAGGCTACCCCAGAAGATAAGATCGAGGTGATCCGTCGCGAGCAAGCCAAGGGCAAGTTAGTTGCCATGACGGGAGACGGAACCAACGACGCACCGGCACTGGCCCAAGCTAATGTCGGTGTGGCGATGAACTCCGGAACCCAAGCGGCGAAGGAGGCGGCCAATATGGTGGATCTCGATTCCGACCCGACCAAGCTGATCGATTTAGTGACCATCGGCAAACAGTTACTCATTACCCGCGGCGCCCTGACCACGTTTTCGGTAGCCAACGATATCGCCAAGTATTTCGCCATTATCCCGACAATTTTCGCCGCCGCCGGGATCGGTGCTTTAAATATCATGGGTTTGAAAAGCGCTCAATCGGCGATCGTCTCGGCCCTGATCTACAATGCCCTGATTATCCCCGTTTTGATTCCCTTGGCACTTAAAGGCGTTCAATTTCGCCCGCTCACTGCTGACCAACTATTGCGGCGCAATATCCTCATCTACGGCGTGGGAGGCATGATTGCCCCGTTTATTGCTATTAAGATTATTGATGAGATAATTTCAGCGATCGGGTTGAGGTAATGGGAAAATCGGCAATATTTAAGCCTAGTTTATTCGGATTGAAGCACTCGAATCGGGATTTTAGCCAAAAAGAAACATGGGGTAAAAATCAATTTAACTCCTCATTTCCAGCTTCTTTGTGCGCTTACTTGGATGGGAAAGGACTGAAAAATGTCTATCTGAAACTTGACGAAAATTTAAAAATTCAACCTGCGGAGTTAAGTACAAAAGAGTTATACGGTCTAGCTCCCGATTCCGATCATTTATTTTATGCTTTCGAGAGTCAATTTAGAGGAGGGAGCAAAATGATCACAATCGATTTATTCGCTGGTTGTGGTGGTTTATCTTTAGGTTTCCAGAAAGCGGGGTTTACTATTGTGGCCGCATTTGATAATTGGATACCTGCTATAGATGTCTATAGAAATAACTTTAGTCATCCGATATTTAATGTCGATTTATCTAGAGAATCTAGCCAAGAAATATTTGCTCAATATAATCCTGAGATTATTGTCGGCAGCCCTCCTTGTCAAGACTTTTCCAGTGCTGGGAAGAGAGACGAGGGTTTAGGACGAGCGAATCTAACGCTCACATTCGCCGAAATTGTAACTGGAGTAAGTCCGCAATGGTTTGTTATGGAAAATGTGGATAGAATTGAGAAAAGTAAAATACTCACTCAAGCAAAACAGATTTTTAAAAGCCATGGTTATGGTTTAACTGAAAAAGTTATTAATTCTTGTTACTGCGGAGTTCCTCAAACTAGAAAAAGATATTTTCTGATCGGTAAAATGAAGGAAGAAGATGATTTTTTAATCGATGAGATCAATGAAAATCTATCAAGTCAACCTCTGACTGTATTTGACTATATGGGCAAAGAATTAGATATAGAATACTATTATAGACATCCTAGAAGCTATCAAAGAAGGGCGATATTCAGTATTTATGAACCTAGCCCTACTATTCGAGGAGTAAATCGACCAGTTCCCAAAACCTATCGACAACATCCCGGGGATGCTTGTCATCTTAAGGAAAAATTAAGACCGCTAACAACGAGGGAGCGAAGCTATATTCAAACTTTTCCTAAAGACTTTATTTTTACAGGAACAAAATCTAATCTAGAACAAATGATTGGCAATGCTGTTCCTATTAATTTGGCTAGATATGTAGGCCAATGTATTCTTAACTATGAATTGAAAAAGGAGAACAAGACAACCTATCGACAACTACAGCTATTTTCTTGATTTACTGGCAAAAACAAATCTCCAAAAAACTCTAATTCTTATGAAAGCAGCCCCTAGAAAATACCGATTTTTCTGGTATATTTTCTTAAATTTCTGTCTAACAATTCTTTTCTCCTCCATCGTTCAAGCTTCTACGGGAAGCACTATCGATAGGGGGCAAGCCTTCGCATTAACCCTTTTAGGATTAGTCGCCTTTGCTTTATTTATCTATCTGTTCTTGGTCATCTTTGTACCGGAGAGGTTTTAATCATGAGTTTTGCACGCGAGGCCGGTAGAGCCATCCGTTCTACCCTAGTTCTCTGGGTGATCACTGCGCTGATCTATCCTTTCTCGATGATCGCCATCGGTCAAATTCTTTTTCCCTGGCAAGCGAACGGGAGTTTAATTACCAATAATCAAGGTCAAGTGGTGGGTTCGGCTCTAATTGGGCAACCTTTCACCAGCGATCGCTATTTCAATAGTCGTCCAAGTACCACCGCCTACAGTACGGCCGATCCGAAAAACGATCCTAACAAAGTCCTGCAAACCGGAATTTCGGGGGCGAGTAACCTAGCTCCCAGTAACCCCCTGTTGATCGAGCGAATTAAAGGAAAACCCGATCCCGACCCGAAAAAAGCACTGGAGGGGGAGATTCCCCGATTAGAGAAGACGGGAATTAAACCCACCGCAGCTCTGGTGTACACCTCCGGATCGAGTCTCGATCCCCATATCACCCCGGAAGCCGCCAGAGCGCAGATCGAGCGGGTGGCGCTCTCACGCGGATTACCGACGAATCAAGTGGAGATCCTCGTTACCAAAAACACCGACGAGCGCTTTCTCGGCATCTTCGGCGAACCGGGGGTTAACCTGCTGAAACTGAATTTGGCTCTAGATGCGATCGCAAATTCCCGATAGGGTTTCTGATGCTAAATCCTGTTTAAAAGGTATAGGAAAGTGGGAAGAGAGAGTTTGCCTTTAAAAACCCCAAGTTAGTAGATTTACAAAAATGGGATGCAGCCGCTAAAAAACTAACTGGGAGAGTATTGTTTAGCTGATCTTACCTTGAGATTCACATTGAAAACCTTCATCTTGCCAAGCTTCCAAATCAACGGAATTTAAGGGAATGACTTGCCAACAGGGGGGATAGATTAATTGTCCCACAAAAGCCCAAATTATACTTCTAGTCACATCTAACCCAGTTTTTAGCTTTGATTCGTGATTACCGGGGATACCAATTTCTCGGACTGCATCGATTTCTACTGCTATACCGTGGGATTGCAAGTGAATTTCTGCTAACCATTTAGCGCGGGGTAAATGAGTAGGAGAGGTGACAACTTTTACTTTATGTACTCCCCATTGTTTTAAAATTGGCACGGCAAAGAAAAAATTGCCGAAGGTAGAATCAGCACACTTTTCTAACCAGACGTTAGTTTTTGGCGCTTTTGCCCGTTCAAATAGTAATAAAATACAGGGGTCTTTCGAGCCTTCGGAAATCAAAATCGGTATATTGGGGTATTGCTGGGCCAGATTAGCTGCATAAATTTCCCGACGAATGCTGCCCCCCAAAACTAAGATGGCATCAATGGGTTTTTGTTGATTAATTGGCAAGCGGACGGCTAAATTAATCGCTAGATTAAGGATAATAAACCCAAAAACCAGAATCAGAGTTAGTTTTAACCATCTTTGCCAATTTCGGTGTTTACGCACAAAATTTTTCGATTTTTTCCCCATTGTTTAGAGATGGTGTAACAATTGTGCTTTGATAATTTTTTCTGCGGGGTTGAGTTTGACTAATTGTGAACCTGTCCCGTCTTTACCCGTAACTGTCACAGTCTCTACCTCTAAGGGTAGTTTTCGATTCTGATTGGTACTTAATAACACTATACTCCCCTCCCGGGCCGCTACCATGGCCGCTAAACTATCCTGTTTGTTAACGAATTGTAAAGCGGGTGAACCAAGATCGCCTAATTGTGATAAGCGTAAATTCTCGATCGCCAGTCTTTTCCCGTAACCTAATCCCGAAATCAGCAGCAGATTTTGCCGATGAGGGAGAGAAACACAGCCGGCTAGATGTTCCCCGTAGCGCAATCGCAAAATTGCTAAACCCTGAGCGGATTTACTCATCATTGGCAATAATTCCTCGCGCACGGGATAACGCAACACCCGACCGCTACTGGTGGCGATCGCTAAGTCCAGGCCTTCGTGAGTAAAAATAGCACCATATAGGCGATCGTCTTCTTTCAATTTCATGAGGGACAAACCCCGACTACCAACCCCCTCTAATTCATCGATGGGAAGCCGCTTTATTCGCCCCTGTTGACTCAGTAAAAGCAATTCTTGACTTTTTTGAGGTTCCGTCAAGAAAAATTGATTTAACACGGCTTCTGAATCTTTTTGGGCGGTTTTGGTCAGCAGACTGGAGATTAACACCGGTTGATTGTCTTTTGGAGGAACTTCCCGGGTAGCAATCGGGTAAGCTTTAGCATTATCGAGGATAACTAGGAAATTTTCCCGTTTTTCGATCGCCTGTTGATAGATAATTAAACCCCGGTCCGGCGCTCGCTCTTCTGGTGTCGTCCAACTAATTTTATCTTCGGCATCAAGCAATAAAATCGCATTTTCTGGGGGTTCTTGGGGCGTAAATAGGCTTAAAATCGGTTCATTCTCACTCTCAGACTTTTTCTTAACTTTATTCTCCTGTTTTTTAACCACAGAATCCTGTTTCTTCCCTTCTGACTTGAAAGAGGGTGTAGGGTGTGGGGTGTGGGGTGTGGGGTGTGGGGTGTGGGGTGTGGGGTGTAGGGAGTGGGGTGTAGGGTGTGGGAATTAGGAATTAGGAAGTGGGGGGAATAAATAAAATAATCTCCTGACTACTGCCTTCCTTAACAACATAGCTATCGCTTTTTCGGAGTCAAGAGATGTTTCTATTTTTTCATCTTCATAAATATACTCAATCTCAAACCAGCGAGCCGAGTATTTTGGATGTATTTGTACTTCCTTGATATGTTTGTCTTTGAGTCTTTCAGTCAATGGGAATTTTAAGGAACCCATTCTTAAGTGGGTGGGTGGAATTAAATATAAGATGAACGTAGGTTGGGTTGAAGCATGAAACCCAACGCCCGCATGGGTTACGCTACCGCTAACCCATCCTACAAATAATTGTGCCTCCCTACTTAACTTTAATCCTCGCAATAATCAGGGGGAAATGTCCGTCCGATCCAAAGCAGTCAGGGAGTTAAAAGTTTTCACTGTAGCTTTAGTGTATAGTGAAATATTCTCAACGTCAAGCCGCCCTAAAAGGCCGGGGTTTCAAACCGATTATTTTCGATGAAAAAATTAATTCTAGCCACGAGTAACCCGGGTAAATTAGCAGAGATAGGCGAATACTTAACTGATATTGACCTAGAATTGCAGTTAAAACCCGATGATTTAGAGATAGAGGAAACCGGGGCGACTTTTGCCGAAAATGCCTATTTAAAAGCTGCTCAAATTGCCCTAACATTGGGAGAATGGTCGATCGCTGATGATTCGGGATTGGAAGTAACCGGGTTAGGAAATGCCCCGGGGATTTACTCGGCCCGCTACGGTGAAAATGATCGAGAAAGAATCGATCGCCTCGTCAGAGAATTAGGAGATAATCAGGATCGCTCGGCCCGTTTTGTCTGTGTAATTGCGATCGCCCGTCCCGATGGTGAGATTGCCTTGAGCGCCACAGGAATCTGTACGGGAGAAATTTTAACCAGTCCTAGGGGTGAAGGTGGTTTTGGTTACGATCCGATTTTTTATGTTCCCGAATACGCTTTAACCTTTGCGGAAATGTCTCCCGAATTAAAAAGAAAAATTAGCCATCGAGGACGAGCTTTTCAGCAATTGCTGCCCCATCTCAAGACTCTCGCGGGTACAAATTCATTAAAGCCCTGACTTGTTCAGCATGATAAGAGCTTCTTGTCAAGGGACTCGCAACAATTTGTAAAAATCCCAGAGACTCACCGTATTCGCGCCAAGCGTGGAACTGTTCGGGGGTGATAAATTCCTGTACACCGAGATGTTTTGGCGATGGTTGCAGATACTGCCCGATGGTGAGAATATCACAATCGACGGCCCGTAAATCGCCCATCACTTGGCGCACTTCCTCGTCGGTTTCCCCCAATCCCACCATAATGCCCGATTTTGTGTAGGTAGCGGGAACAATGGCGCGAGCGCGCTGCAATAATTCTAGAGAACGCTGGTAATCGCCCTGGGGACGCACGCGACGATAGAGACGGGGAACAGTTTCGGTATTGTGGTTTAAAACTTCAGGTTTAGCGGCAAGAATTAAAGCTAAAGCCTGCCAATTGCCACAAAGATCGGGAATCAGCACTTCGATGGTGGTTTTTGGGGAAATGCGGCGAATTTCCTCGATACAACGGACAAATTGACTAGCGCCTCCATCGGCCAAATCATCGCGATTGACAGAAGTGATCACTACATGATTAAGATCGAGACGTTGCACGGCTGCCGCTAGTCGCAGGGGTTCCGTGGGGTCTAAAGGTTGCGGTTTTTTCTCAAAATCTATATCACAGTAAGGACAGGCGCGAGTACAAGCAGGACCCATAATTAAAAAGGTAGCCGTCCCCGCGTGGAAACATTCGCCGATATTGGGACAGGAAGCCTCCTCACAAACGGTATTTAAGCCTAAATCGCGTAAAACTTCCTTAACACTGCCGACTCGCTGCCATTGCGGTGCTTTCACCCGTAACCACTCTGGTTTGACCGTCACGCCTGAACTACTCCGATAATTTTTGCCTATATCTGTAATATCCTAGCAAGTCTCGACCCACTCAAGGCCGAATATGCTATGATGATTTAGCTGAAAATTTTCGGGATGTAGCGCAGCTTGGTAGCGCACTTCGTTCGGGACGAAGGGGCCGCAGGTTCGAATCCTGTCATCCCGATTAAAGACAATCAAGGTGTAATCTGTTCTATGGTTAAGTAGATAGGTGTTAAAAATTGTCAGTAAGTAGCTGGTTATAATTAAATTAAAAATGGATTTTAGGTTCGATCCCCCCTGCCCCCCTTGATAAGGGGGGTGCCGATCCCCCCTGCCCCCCTTGATAAGGGGGGTGCCGATCCCCCCTTAATCCCCCCTTGATAAGGGGGGTGCCGATCCCCCCTTAATCCCCCCTTGATAAGGGGGGTGTCTGACAACTTTTAACGCCTACCTACTTAGATCATGAAAATTGAGGAATTACTCAAAAACAAACGAGAAAAAATCATTGCTATTGCTGCTAAACACGGCGCAAATAACGTGCGAATCTTTGGTTCTGTCGCACGGGGAGAAGCTGACGAAAAAAGCGATATTGATTTATTAATTGATTATTGTAGCGAACGTCGGAGTCCCTGGTTTCCTTTGCCGTTAATTCGAGAACTCGAAGCTTTGTTAGGCTGCAAAGTTGATATTGTTACCGAACAGGGACTTAAAGATAGAATCAGAGAGCGGGTACTTAAAGAAGCAATACCACTATGAGAGATGATACCGAACGCTTGCGGGATATTTTAGAAGCAATTGAGCGGGTAGAAAAGTATGCTCCACAGGGAAAAACCGTGTTTGAACAACAAGAATTAATTCAAACTTGGATTGTCTATCATTTACAAATTATTGGTGAAGCAGCTAGAGCAACTTCTCAAGAATTTCAAGCAAGATACCCCGAAGTTCCTTGGCGAGATGCCAGCGATCTAAGAAACTTAACTATTCATGAATATTTTCGTATCAATCTAGAGATTATTTGGGATATTGTTGAAAATGACATTCCTCCTCTAAAACAACAAATCGAAGCTATTTTACAGGAATTGATTTGACGAAACCCAGTCCAATTATTTAAAACTGTTGGGTTTTAGGTTCGATCCCCCCTTAATCCCCCCTTGATAAGGGGGGCATTTGATAATTTTTAAAGCCTACCGACTTAGTAGGTTGATTCATGAATCAATCTACTAAGCACGACGTTTTGACAAATTTTCAGCTATTTATTCCGAGAAATCGAATTAAAACTTTGCCAGATAAGGAAAGGCAAATAATCGTGAGCCGCCTTTAGGTGATACTAAATCCTGTTTAAAAAGTATAGGATAGTGGGGTGTGGGGTGTGGGGAGAAACAATTCATAACTTGAGAGTTAATCACACTATTAAAAAAGGATTTGGTATCATTTTTGTAAATCTACTAATTTGGGATTTTTCAGGGGAAACTTTCTCCTAAAATTGGGCGTTACTTTCGGTTTTATCACTCAATCCAAGCTTTTGGGGGGTTCTACCCCCCAAACCCCCCGTTGGGGGCGTGGCGCCGC
>NZ_JAPZRB010000497.1:0-1156 GCF_027531105.1 Microcystis sp. LE18-22.4A | reverse complement strand
ACACCGGTACGGGTGAAGGAGTAGGACATATTAGCTGTCCCGTCTTCATCAACACTGCTGGGAGAAATAGAAAGAGTAACAGTTTGTGGACTGGTAAACTCACTCACATCGATGATTTGCAGTCCTGAACTGCCATCAGCTACATAAGCATAGTTACCGACTATTTGTACATCATAAGCACTGCCAGAAGTATCATAATTACCCTTGAGAGTGGGGGTTGTCGGGTTGCTGATGTCGATGATTTGCAGTCCTGAACTGCCATCAGCTACATAAGCATAGTTCCCCACTATTTGTACATCCCAAGCACTGCCAGAAGTATTATAATTACCCTTGAGAGTGGGGGTTGTCGGGTTGCTGATGTCGATGATTTGCAGTCCTGAACTACCATCAGCTACATAAGCATAGTTCCCCACTATTTGTACATCATAAGCACTGCCAGAAGTATTATAACTGCCCTTGAGAGTGGGGGTGGTCGGGTTGCTGATGTCGATGATTTGCAGTCCTGAACTGCCATCAGCCACATAAGCATAGTTCCCCACTATTTGTACATCCCAAGCAGTGCCAGAAGTGTTATAATTGCCCTTGAGAGTGGGGGTGGTCGGGTTGCTGATGTCGATGATTTGCAGTCCTGAACTGCCATCAGCTACATAAGCATAGTTCCCCACTATTTGTACATCCCAAGCACTGCCAGAAGTATCATAATTACCCTTGAGAGTGGGGGTGGTCGGGTTGCTGATGTCGATGATTTGCAGTCCTGACGTATCATCAGCTACATAAGCGTAGTTACCGACTACTTGAACACCATAAGCCGTCCAAGGAGTATCATAATTACCCTTAAAGGTGGGGTTTGTCGGGTTGCTGATGTCGATGATTTGCAGTCCTGAATCCCTATCAGCCACATAAGCATAGTTACCGACTACTTGTACACCATAAGCCAAGCCAGAATGATCATAATTACTCTTGGGAGTAGGAGTTGTCGGATTGCCGATGTCGATGATTTGCAGTCCTGATGAATTATCAGCCACATAAGCATAGTTACCCACTACTTGTACATCCAAAGCAACGCTGGGAGTATCATAATTACCCTTGAGAGTGGGATTTGTCGGGTTGCTAATGTCGATGATTTGCAGTCCTTTATCATAATCAGCTACATAAG
>NZ_JAPZRB010000409.1:0-4740 GCF_027531105.1 Microcystis sp. LE18-22.4A | reverse complement strand
ATTGGAGTGATTGGGGGGAAAATTCAGGTACTTTTTCCCTGAAAATTAGGTAGTTGACCACCTGAAAATCGATAAAACCCCACACCCCACACCCCACACCCCACACCCTGCCCCCAGGAAAAACTTTTTCAGCAAGCCCTAAATAGGGACAGAATCAGGGTTCCCGAGGATACTTTATCTCGGCTGATTTCTGAGCGCCTTGTAAATCAAGACTAAAGATATAGTTGCACACGGGTAACGTCGCTTTACGGTAAACTGTTTCAGCTTGTCCGAGCGGGATTCCTGGTTCGATATCTTCAACAGTGCCATCGTTGGGATTCTCTGTCTGAATGATTCCCATCGGAAACATAAAAAAGAACTTGATTCCTTGCTCACTCTACCATTTCAGAAGTTTAATAAATCTCAGATTATGACCTTCTAAAGTATAGCTTGTAATCACTTGCTCGAATGAATTAGCATGGTGCGTTCCCAAAAATCTATCGATGCAGCAGCTAGGAGCCACATTAGGGAACGCACCCTACAGCGATGGCGTACTGCTACGCAGTGCCTTCGGCATCGCACTAACCCTAACAACAATTTTTGATTTTTACCAGAGGTTTATTGACTGAATGATGGGATGTAATATTTCAATAACCAGCATTTTCTTGGTGCTTGAGCTATACAATGAGAGCTATATTTTGATAGGACAAAAAAAGATTAGTATAGAGGTAAAATTAATGGCTGAAACCCTATATGAAAAAGACTATGTAGCTTGGCTGCAAGACCAAGCAGCAAAACTGCGATCGCCTGAGCGCAATACTTTAGATTGGCAAACTTTAGCCGAGGAATTAGAGGAAATGGTTGATGAACGCAAATACAAAGCAGAAAGCTTTCTTATTCAACTCCTCAGTCACCTGCTACTTTACGCCTACTGGAAGCATCCTTACTACCTACCCCACTGGACAGACGAGATAGATAATTTCAGATTGGAATTGAGCTTGCTGTTTCGCTCTAAGGTAATCTACAATCATGCCTTAGAACGGTTTGGTTATTGTTATCAAAAAGCTCTGGGAAAAGCGAGCCGCAAAAGTGGATTAACTTTACCAGTTGACTGTCCTTGGACAATTGAGAAAATTCTTGATGAAGATTGGTTCCCTAGTTAAAAACTGGAGCTTGCAATCCAACTTACATCCACACAACAATAGGGTGGGCAATACCCACCTTACTTCAGTTGCTCAACAACTAATAGCTGGTATTCCAAAATCTGGTTGAAAAAGAAATTGAGTCATGCGAGGAAGTTTCGGCTCCATCCATGACTCAATTTTGATATATAGCGTTTCTAGGTTCACTAAATAAGAACTACGTCAAGAGAAACCGCAAAACCAGCTGGAAGGTTTGCTATCTTGGCAAACTCGGTCCCTAAAAATGAAAGTGATCCACTCCCTGCGTTGTAACTGATCTGACTCAGAGAAGTGGCTCCAAAACCCGATTTGCTAACTTCAATTTTGTCTCCTTGTGTCCGGAAAAAGTCTTGGATAGTATCAACTTTCTCGGAGAGGGAATTGAAGCGGAACTTATCGGCACCAGCACCACCAGTCAGGGTGTCGTTGCCATCGCCGCCAATCAGGGTGTCAACACCATCACCACCATTGATGCTGTCGTTGCCAGCACCGCCAAATAATTTGTCGTTGCCAGCACCACCATTGAGGACATTGTTGCCACTGTTGCCATTGAGGATGTTGTTTTTGCTATTGCCAGTAGCGTTGATATTGGCACTTCCCATCAGGGTGAGGTTCTCAATCCCATGTCCTTGGTTACGAAATGTCCCCGGTCCTATGGAATAAGTGACTGTGGCCAATACCGTATCAGCCGTCCCACCCGAGACATCGTCCCAGTCTTCCCTAACGATATCGCCAACATTGTCCACGTGGTAGGTGTCGTTGCCATCACCACCATTCATATCGTCGGCACCCGCACCACCATCAATGGTATCATCCCCCCAGAGTCCACCATACCATCCACTGACTCCGGCTGATGCCGAAGATGGAGTAATGTTGTTACTAAGGCCATTTCCCGTAACTAGGGCCATAAATTTAATCCTCCTTAACAATTACATAATTTACACCCTGTGCAACTGTATCTGTTTGATTCTGTCGTTTTTAGTTGCACATTGCGTAATTGTTGCCATTGTACGGCCAAACGTCTAGAATGGTCATTAATTTTTGTGCATGGTCGGGTCTTCTAACCGAAGGCATTGACGAAAAGCACATTGTATCTGTCCTAGAGGCACTATGAAAAAGCTTAAGCAATACTGGACTGCTGAAGCACTGGAAAAAGACTTAGGCGATCCTCTCAATCCCGATAACCCTCTATCCTACAAGCGGGTGATCGAAATTGACGAGAGCGAAGAATTTCCCCACGAGGAAATTCGCTGGTTATACGACTGGAAACTCCAACACTACTACATTCCCACGGATTGCGGCGGTGAATTTACCTCTTTTGAGGAATTTGTCGCTTTTGTGCGGGTACTTTCCCGACGGGATCAAACTATCGGTATCGCTTTTACCACCCTATTCTGGTCGTTTTTAAACTGGATGGCGGGAACCCCAGAACAGAAACAGAAGCTCGCCCGTTTTATCATGGATGACTATGGGGCGATGTGTCTGGGTTACTCGGAAAAGGAACACGGCAGCGATCTGATCAATGGTGATCTGACCGCAACGAAGGTGGAAGGAGGTTATATTCTCAATGGTGAGAAATGGCCGATTAACCGGGCGACTATCTCTGGAGTTTCCTTTATTTTGGCGAAAACCGATGCTAACGGCGGGCCAAAGTGTTTAACCCTATTTATGGTAGATAAACGGCAATTAGACCCCGAAAAATACTATAATTTGCCGAAAATATACACCCATGGCGTGCGCGCCTCGGATATGAGTGGCATTGGTTTTAAGGATTGTTTCGTCCCCGATTCCATGCGTTTACGCGAGGAGGGAGACGGTTTAGAATTAGCCCTGAAAGGTTTCCAGATTACCCGAATGTTGTGCGCTGCTTTTTCCCACGGGGCAGCCGATACCGCTTTGAGAACTACCCTCGGTTTTGCCGTTAATCGGGTAATTTATAACAAAACTGTGATGGATTTGCCCCAACCCCGGCGCACTCTCGTGGATGCTTTCCTTGACATCCTTATTTGTGATTGCGAGACGATTCCGGCTGCGAGAGGTTTTCATATTATCCCCGAACAGTTTAGCGTCTGGGCTTCGGTGGTAAAATATTTTGTCACCGTCCGTCTGGAGGAGATGGTTAATAGTGTTTATGTGGTCTTGGGATCGCGTTTTTATATGCGAGAAGAACACGAATTCGGCATCTTCCAGAAGCTACTGCGGGATAATTCGATTATCAGTATGTTTGACGGCAGTTCGATCGTCAATCTTCATGCTTTAATCCTACAATTGCGTCCTTTAACTAAATATCGGGCTAAACGCAACTCGCGCACCATGTCGGCGTTAAAAACCCGTTTAGAGGCGATTTTTAGCCTAGAAAAGTCGGTTCCTCCCTTTGAACCCAATAATTTAGAGTTATTTGGCCGGGGAATGGATGATTCCCTACAGGGTTTAGAGATTGCCCTTGATATGCTGGAAGGATTGAAAGATTCTCAGGAGGTGGACCCGGAAGTATTAGAAAATCTGTTGATGTTGGGTAATTTAGTTTTAGAGGAACTAAATGCTCACGATGAACAGATTAGTCAATCGAAATTCGAGTATGGTCACGACCAATCACCCGAATTGTTCGAGATTGCCAAGAAATACTGTACTTTACACGCCGCTTCCGCTTGTTTACACACTTGGCTTTATAATCGTTCCATCTTGGGTGAATTTTTTGCCCGGGGGGAATGGTTGGTGTTGAGTTTACACCGATTACTGCGAACTCTCCGGCCGCTGCCTTACACTCTATCTGAGGTGTATATAGAAAATGTTGCCCAAGAATTGCTGAAATTATATCGAGAAAATCAACATTTTTCGATCGTGCCTTTTCAATTAGCCCATTCACAAACTACCGAGGAAAAAACCCATGAACTCCAGCTCCAATCTTAATAATCTCGTACAAAATTGGTTAGTTAAACAGTTAGCCGATCAGTTATCTTTGGATGCAAAAACGATTAATGTGACTGAACCTTTAACCCGTTATGGTTTAGATTCGATCGATGCAGTAACGATGGTGGGTGATCTAGAAGATTGGGTCGGTCAAGAGTTACCTTCTACCCTTTTCTGGGATTATTCTACTATTGAAAAAGCGTCTCTTTTCCTAGTAGAAAACTACGATCTTTCTAATCTTTCCGGTGAGGAAACCCCCGCAGAAGTTGCTCCCGTCGCTGAAAAAGCTGAACCGGCCGTTAGTGGTGGCAAAGGTTGGAGTTTATTCGGTCGTCGTTAATTTTAGGTGTAGGGTGGGTTAGGCGACGACAATTTATGCTAGGGAAAATTATCTAGTATTCGCCGTAACCCACCTATATTAGTTATCAATTGGCTCTGTTCTCTACTCACCAGTATAGGAATTGCTAAGTACCTAAACAAAATTAATTACCCATTTCTCCGTAAAGCAACAATCGCTGTATTTCTTTTCTGGGCTCTTCGTTACCCTTTATGCTAAATCAACAGACAAGATGCCAAGATAACATACTTCTAACCCAAAAATTCCGAAAGTTTCTAAAGCCATAGCCTCTCCGTTTTATTAGTTTAAGTTTATTGTTGATTCCCTCGACCA
>NZ_JAPZRB010000208.1:0-3979 GCF_027531105.1 Microcystis sp. LE18-22.4A | reverse complement strand
GGGGTCAATTACCTAATTTTCAGGGAAAAAGTCCCTGAATTTACCCCTGATCACTCCCATATCTGGTACTTTTTGAGGGGAAAAAAGTCCAAAAGTCTTATCCAACAAGGTTTTTAGATTTATTCAGCAAGCCCTACTTAAACCCAACCTTGTCTTGGTGGTTACACAGGGTGAGAAATTACCGTCAAAAGCAATGGCAGCGAAGATCGAGGTTATAATAAACCAACAAAATGTAACGGTCCTTGACCGGTAATTAATTCGATAATAATTGCCAGAAAACCGATCATCGCTAATCGACCATTCCACACCTCGGCTGCCGTTGTCATCCCCCATTCCCAACGTTCCTGGGGATACATTTTCATATTCGCTTTCGGACGGGTAATTTGCTCGAAAGTGGTGGGTTTCTCGTCTAGGGATTTTACCACTAACTGGGAGAGAGATTCGATAAACATCGGGTGAGTGTTAAGAGCGGGTACTCGCTGAAAATGTTCAATTCCCGCTTCGACCGCCACTTCTCGGTACTCTATATCGATTTCTTGCAGGGTTTCGATGTGTTCCGAGACAAAGCTAATCGGCACGACCAATAAATTCTTAATTCCCTGCTCTCCCAACCCTTTTAAAGCATCTTCAGTATAGGGTTTTAGCCATTCCACCGGACCGACGCGACTTTGATAGGCTAAAGTGTACTGATTGGGTCGGTTTAGCGTACGCATGATCGCCCTAGTGCATTCTTCAATTTGCCTTTGATAGGGATCTCCCGCTTCCTCCACATAACTTTGGGGGACACCATGGGCGCTAAAAAAGATATGTACTTGGTCAGGATGAGGACACTGCTCTAATTCTCGCGCGATCAGATCGGCCATAGCACTCAGATAAGTGGGATGATCGTACCAAGAAGGGATGAGAGTATATTCCGTCAAACGCAGATAGGGATCATCCTGCCACATTTCCTCCAGCACACGAAAACTGGAACCACTGGTACTGATGGAAAATTGGGGATAAAGGGGAAGAATAACCAATTTTTTGATATGATCCCGTTTAATCCGCTCGATCGCTTCTTCGGTGAAGGGATTCCAATAACGCATCCCGATATAAACGCTCACCTCGCGCCCCATTTCCTTGAGACGTTGTTGCAGTGCCGTGGCCTGTGCTTCCGTAATCTTGAGTAAAGGGGAGCCACCACCAATCTGGCGGTAATTTTCCTGGGATTTACTCGCTCTTAGCGTCGATATTAACCAAGCTAACGGTTTTTGTAATCCTTTGATCGGTAAACGGATGATCTCTGGGTCAGAAAAAAGGTTAAATAGAAAAGGACGCACATCCTCTAACCGCTCTGGCCCACCCAAATTTAATAATAGAACCCCAACGCGACCCATAGTGTTAACAGATAATTTTTAAATTTTCAGATTCTTTACCAAGTTTAACAATATATCGGTGGAACCGTTAAAACAAATTACAGACAATATCGAACTTAATCAAATCTTGGAGGTTGATCTTGGCGACAATTTTACGTCCCCTCAGTTATCAATATCAATGGCTTTACGATGGTATCTCCCGTCTGGCTGCCCTAGCGGTGGGTGGGGAGACCCGTTTTCGGCAATTGGCCCTAGAAGGTTTAAAAATCGCTAAAAATGACCCTATCCTCGATCTCTGTTGTGGTGCGGGTCAAACCACCCGTTATTTAGTACCCCTATCCGATCGCTGTACCGGTTTAGATGTCTCTCCCCGGGCCCTGGAGCGAGCTAGTGTAGCGGTGCCGCAAGCGCATTATGTGGAGGGATTAGCCGAAAAAATGCCCTTTAATGCCGGAGAATTCGCCCTTGTTCATACTAGCGCCGCTCTCCACGAAATGGAACCGGAGCAGTTAGAGGAAATTCTTCAAGAAGTGTATCGTGTTCTCAGACCGGGGGGAATTTTTGCCCTCGTGGATTTTCATCGACCCACTAACCCGCTTTTTTGGCCTTCTTTGGCCCTATTTTTGCAATTATTTGAAACCCATACCGCTTGGCAGTTTATCGATAGGGACCTGATCCAATCTTTACAGGCGCTCGGTTTTCGTGATTGTCAACAAAAATTATACGCTGGTGGCAGTTTACAGGTGATTCAAGCGGCCAAGTGAAGGGATCGGCCAGGCAAGATTTTCAGAGGCAGTCGGTCATTTATACTAAGTAGGGAAGCTGAGTTCGATCGACTCGGTGCCAGTTATTTTTGAGAAGTAATGACTAGAGCAAAAATTCTACAACCCGATTTAATTTTAGGGGATACGATTCTCGGTCTCACTCTGGAGATTTTGAGTCAGCATCAAATTAAAGGATTGATTCTCGATGTGGACGATACCCTTGTTCCCCTCCAGGAAACGACGGTTTCTGACGATTTACAGCGTTGGGTCGATTCCTTGCGTCTTTATCTACCGATTTGGTTGGTCAGCAATAATCTTAGCGAAAATCGTATCGGTGCGATCGCTGATAATTTACAACTTCCCTACCTTCTCGGTGCGGTGAAACCCTCTCGACGCAAACTCCGGCAAGCGATGGCAGCCATGAGTCTCCCCCCCCAACAAATTGCTATGGTTGGCGATCGCTTGTTTACCGATGTTTTAGCGGGAAATCGTCTGGGAATGTTTACCATTCTGGTGAAACCAATGGTAAATCCCTTGACGGGGGGGGCAGCTTATCCAATCCACGATTTTGAGGTGTGGATATCACAAATTTTCGGCGTTTCCCTCCATCCGCAGCATTACTTAATAAAACCTGACCAATCCTCACAAAAGTAAATATTAAAAAATAATTAAGTATAGAGGAAAGGAGGGAAAAGTAGGAAATACTATAGACAATTTGAAATGAGGTCAGCCGAGATAAAGACCTTAAATATATGAAAGTTAGTAGATCAACAGTGCCAGTTTTTGCGGATATACGCCAAAAGCTGGCACTACTGTTTTAACGAAAACTTCCTGCTATAATTTGGCCAGATTGTGAGATAATGGGGAACGATTTTTTAGTTAATTCTCCCTGGCTTCACTCTATATATGAATCGAGATTCTTCCCTGCTATCATCCTCCTCGGTTGCGGAATTCAAGCGCAATTCCTTTGATTTGGAGTCACACCTACAAAACTTTTTACAATTAGACCCAGAAATTCTACAAGCAAAATTAGCGATAGCAAAAGATTCCTTAGCGGCCTTAGCTCATCAAGAATTTTCTTGGACAAATCCAGATTCTTTCTATCAGGAAAAAGTCAAAGAAAACTATTTATTTGAATTATCTGCTTGGCATTTATCCAGTCAAGAATATATCGGGGAAACCCTGAGATTAATTGATGATCACGGTAGCGGAAAAGTCTTAGATTTTGGTGGCGGAATCGGTACTCATGCCCTGGCTGCCGCAATGAATTCTGGGGTTGAACAGGTGATCTATTGCGATCTTAATCCCCTACATCATGAATTTGTTCGCTTTCGTGCCGAGCAATTAAATCTCGATACTAATAAGCTCTCATTCTATACGGAAATTCCCGAACGGCTAAAATTTGACACGATTATCTGTTTGGATGTTATCGAGCATTTGCCCTCACCTACAGCCCAACTTAAAAAGTTCTATGACTGGTTAAACCCAGGAGGAAAGCTAATTATTAACTGGTATTTTTTCAAAGGATTTAATCAAGAATATCCCTTTCATCTCGACGATCCCAAAATTATTGAGAGCTTTTTTCAAACCCTACAAAAAGATTTCCTAGAGATTTTTCATCCCTATCACATTACCGTGCGCTGTTATCGAAAAAATCAATAATTGCCGGAAGAAGATCAAACCAGAGGATGATAGAAAAGTTAGAATTACCCTTGCAACTTTGACATCCTCACCGCCGTAAACGGACGGTGATTCCCAAACCTCACGATTTAGGTTTCTGCTTCTTTCCCTTGCGGGGTTCCGCACCTGCCTTAACAGATTTACTCTGTTCTGGTCTTATGGTCGCTCTACAGACTGACA
>NZ_JAPZRB010000211.1:0-8023 GCF_027531105.1 Microcystis sp. LE18-22.4A | reverse complement strand
TTGAGCGCATTGCCAGAAACAATATAAATCATAATTTAAGTCATTAATCCAATAGGTTTTTATTTGTTGTCCAAAGAGTTGCTTAACAGCAAAAAACACAGAACCACCACCAAAAAAAGGTTCTCGATATTCCCTAATATTCACAGGAATTTGCGGCAGAATTTGCTTAATTGCCCGGGATTTACCACCAGGATAGCGCAAGGGACTTTTAATTTTTGACATTAGATTTACTAATTGAGGCTGCGCCGATTTGACGAGGCAAAAGTTCTGCAATTTTAGAGAGCGTTATTGAACCAGCTATACCGTCAGGTATTCCCAATCGATTTTCAAATTGAAATTTCTCAACCGCTTGGGCTAACTCGGGAGTAAAAACTTGATCTATGTTCCCGTGATAGTAGCCAAGTTGGCCTAACATATCTTTAAGTTCCTTGATTCCAACACCTTCGCTCTTGAGATGATTGTAAGTCAGAGATTCCTGTGTTGCTAATTTTGCTTGAGGATTCATCTTCGCAAGTACGTTGACAGTCCAAGAATCATAATTTTGTTGCCGGATTTCGCGAGCTTGCTGTGAAAGTGATGACTCATTTTGTTGAATCCTATCCAGTGTCTGCAATAATTTATTGTCCAGTTTTTCTACTTTTTCATCAATTTTTTGTATTTCTTTTTTGACCTCATTCATAGCAATTTCGATACCACTACTGCCAACCTTGATAGTCTTTATATAAACTACCACTTCTTCAAGATATGGAATTATTGCTGATACAAGTGCAGCATAGAACCAGTATATAGCTTGAGTTTTAATAGCAGTCTCAGGTATGACAAACAAGCTATGGTAACAAACTATTAGAGCAAAGACAGAAAAAGCAATACTAACAATAGAAATACTTACGCGGCGCATGGTTGATTTTTTCAGAATGTAGAATTATTTACATTGTATGACTACTGGTATTTTTAAATCAATGAAGCTAAAACACCCATGATCGATTATATTAACTATCTACTTAACTGTTGGTTTGCGGAATTTGGAGGGAGAAGGAAAATATTCTACTCGTTCATTTTTCAGAGCTTGTGCCATAAAATCGCGCCAAATGGGAGCGGCAAAACCACCGCCGGTGATACCTTTACCTAAAGTGCGGTTTCGGTCATCTCCAATCCAAACTGCGGTGGCTAATTGGGGAACATAACCAACAAACCAGACATTTTTCTCGTTATCGGTAGTACCGGTTTTTCCCGCTGCTGGACGACCGATTTGGGCCGAAGTGGCTGTTCCCCCTTGAATAACTCCCTGTAGGACAGAATTGAGAGAAGCGGTGGCCCAGGGGTCTAAAACTAGCTTCGGTTTGGGTGTATTATCGAGCATGACGTTACCGCGGCTATCAGTAACACGCATGATAAAGGTAGGCTTAGAATGCCAGCCATTACTGGCAAAAGTAGCGTAGGCCCCCGCCATTTCCAGAGGAGTCACATCCACGGATCCCAAAGGTAAAGAGGTGACGGCAATTAAAGGACTCTCGAAACCCAACAGACGACAGACTTCAATGACTTTATTTATCCCGACGCGACGACCGAGAACAACTGCGGGAATATTCAGAGACTGCATCAGAGCGCTACGCAGGGAAACCGGACCAGAAAAGCCGCCACCGTAGTTTTTTGGGCTATAGAAGCCGCCGGCCTCGCGAAAACGTACGGGAGCATCATTAATCACCGTTTCGGGGGTAAAACGACCACTAGCGAAGGCAGTATAATAGACGAAAGGTTTAAAAGCTGACCCCGGTTGACGACGGGATTGGATGGCGCGGTTTAATTGACTTTTATTGTAATCAACGCCACCGACGAGCGCCTTGACGAAATGGGTGCGGGGATCCACTGCGACTAGAGAAATTTGTAGGTCTTTGGTACGAATACCGCGACCACGCAAGCTATTATAGGCCCGTTGGATGGTAGACTCGGCCATGTTTTGAAAGTCGAGATCGATCGTGGTTTGAATCCGCATTCCCCCTTTCGTTAGGGTTTCCTTGCCAAATTTTTGCCGCAATTCTGCCACCACTGCATCGGTAACGTAGGGTAATTTACTTTCTTGCCAAGCGGTGGGTTTACCCAGTTTCAGAGGTTCCTTTAAAGCGGCCTCTTCCTGTGCTGGGGTAATCCAACCTAAGCTACGCATCCGACTGAGAACCAGTGCCTGTCTTTCCTTGGCGGTTTTATAATTATTAAAAGGACTATAAACTTCCGGCGCTTGGATTAATCCAGCCATCATCGCCGATTCTGCTAAATTTAACTCGGAGGCGGGTTTATTAAAATAACTTTTAGCGGCGGTTTGCACTCCGTAATTATTATGACCCCAATAGATATTATTGAGGTACATTTCCAGAATGTCATTTTTGCTAAAAACCTGTTCCACTCGTACTGCCAGGACCGCCTCGGCTAATTTACGGCTAACGGTGCGCTGATGGGAGAGAAAAATATTTTTGACTAACTGCATGGTGATAGTAGATGCACCTTCCACCACACCGCCACTTTTCCAGTTAGCCACTACTGCCCGGCCGATACTATTAGGATTAATACCACGATGATGATAAAAATGGCTATCTTCGATCGCCATCACGGCGCGTTTCAGATTGGGAGATATCTGATCGAGTTCCACCACTTCCCGATTCGCTTCTCCGTGTAAGCTGGTCAGGGGTCTGCCTTTAACATCGTAGATATAACTGGTTTCCGTGGGGACGTAACCCCGTAAAA
Organism: Microcystis sp. LE18-22.4A; assembly: GCF_027531105.1. Lineage (NCBI taxonomy): Bacteria > Bacillati > Cyanobacteriota > Cyanophyceae > Chroococcales > Microcystaceae > Microcystis > Microcystis sp. LE18-22.4A. Next base: position 5,284 of record NZ_JAPZRB010000211.1, on the reverse strand, counting down.
TCCTCACATCGGGTAGATTGCGGTAACTAATCGCCAATCCTACCACAGCCCCAGTCACCACGGCCGTGGATACCATCAACAGGCCGAGAACAGTCCCCCCTGCGACTCTGGAGACTCCTTGGAAAAAGCTATCCGAGTCACTACTAGGTTTCTGCTCTTTGTCTTGATTGCCGAGGGTACTGGTGGACACGATGGTTACAATTTCCTTTTTCCAAGAGGGGACTGATCGATTAAACTGGCTTGAAAGTCTATTGTAAAGGTTTTGTTAAAAAATCGAATACTAGCTTACAGCAATTATGGCCGATCTGGCTCTAGTTTCGATCGGTCATGACAGCGCGATTCGGGGCAGCATAGTTAGGTATCAGCGACAAAATAGGGTATCGCGGGTATTTCTGCCAGTTATGGGGTTAGTTCCTGTGGCTATCTCACAAAGATATTTTTCCACATCGGAGCGAATAATTGCATCGGTAAAATCGGCCCCGTCGATAATTGCACCTTTGATTAAAATGTTAGTGGCAAAAGCTCCTTCGAGAACGGCATTGGTAAAGTTGGCTCTGGTTAAACGGGCCGATTCTAAATCCACATTTCTCATATTGGCATCGCTAAAGTCGGCCCCCTCCAAGTTGGCAGAAAAAAAGCGTACTCCTTCCAGATTGGCATGACTGAAGTTACTACCGCGCAGATTAGAGTGATCGAAGGTGGAATCGCGCAAATCCTGCCCCGCAAAGTCGTTATCGGTCAAATTGCGGTTATTATAACTTAGCGCTTGGGCCGGAGCCCAGGAGAATAATAATACTAATATACTAGCAAACAAGGTTAGTAGAGTTTTGCGAGAAAATTGCGCCATATTGCCCCCTGATTGATCAACCTTTTCTATAATAAGCTGTACTGCATTTAAACCGCCTATCGGTAATTTTAGTACAAATGCTCGAACTAGCCGCTTCCCTATACCTTTGAAACAGGATTTATGATCATTACCCTGCACTCGTTGAGTTGACAATTATCCCCGGATTTACCAAGAGCGATCGATCTGCTAGATTTTTGATGTTGGATATGTTAGACAGGTATGGCTGGTCATAGTAAATGGGCAAATATTAAACGACAAAAAGCCCGGGTTGACGCCAAAAAAGGGCAAACTTTCACCCAGTTATCCCGGGCCATTATCGTGGCTACCCGTAACGGTATTCCGGATCCGGCGGGCAATTTTCAGCTACGCACGGCGATCGAAAAAGCCAAGGCGGCCGGTATTCCCAATGACAATATCGAAAGAGCGATCGCCAAAGGGGCGGGAACTTGGGAAAATGACTCGGCTTTTGAGGAAATTCGCTACGAGGGTTATGGTCCCGGGGGTGTGGCGATCCTGATCGAAGCACTGACCGATAATCGCAATCGCACGGCGGCGGCTCTGCGGGCTGCTTTTAGCAAAAATGGCGGTAATTTAGGCGAAACAGGCTGTGTGGGCTGGATGTTTGACCATAAGGGGGTAATTCGCCTTGAGGGAACTATTGATGAGGATAAGCTTTTAGAAGCTTCCCTAGTGGGCCAGGCCCAATCCTACGAGTTTTTTGACAGTGAGGAGGAAGGTCAAGGGGCAGAAGTTTTTACTGAGGTGTCTAACCTGGAGAGATTGAATAAGGTTCTGCAAGCAGCGGGATTTAAGGTCAAAGAAGCAGAATTACGCTGGATTCCCACTAATACCCTAGAAGTGAGCGATCGAGAACAGGCCCGTTTTTTATTCAAGTTAATCGACACCCTAGAATCCCTCGATGATGTGCAATCGGTGACGGCTAATTTTGATTTAGTCGAGGAATTGATGTTAGTGGGTCTGTGATCCTAAATTCCTAGGCAGTGATCCCCGCTCCCTTGACTGTTGCCTTTTGCCTCTTGCCTTCAGAAGCTGATTACTGCTCACTGATTACTGCTCACTGTTTACTGTTTACTGTTTACTGCTCACTGCTCACTGATTCTGGGCCCGATCAAGAAATAATCTGTCCCCAAAATCCCGTAAAAATTCGGGTTCCGTCTTTGAGAATATGAATTTCCACTTGATCTGATGCCCAATTAATCTGATCTTCCAGAGCGGGATTGAGGACGTGAATCCGTTGATTGCTAGAAGAAACGGGAGAATCGGGGGAATGAATAGCCAGGGATTCCACATAGGCCCCATCCACCAAAATATCTAACTGGGCCAATAATTCTTGAGAGTGGGGCGGTGCTTGGGTTGAGCGCAATTGTTCGATCGTCAATCCCGTGAAGGACATCACATTTAAGCCTTTTTCCTTAACATATTTAGCTAATTCTGTCAAGGCTTTTGCTTGCCAAAAAGGTTCACCTCCGGAGAAAGTTAGGCCACTATTGCGGGGATTAGCCAAAATTTTGGCTGCTAGAGACTCAACAGTAATTAATTGATTGATCTTAAAGGGCCAGGAAGCTTGATTAAAACAACCCCGACACTCGCGAGAACAACCCTGTACCCAGACCACCGCCCGACAGCCGGGGCCGTTAACGGCGGATTCATCCACATAGCCCATGATATTGAGATGATGGGCGGGAATTTGCGCTAATTCGGCAGCAATAGTCAGACTCATCGCTTATAATCCTCGATCGATTCCTATCTTTTTCATGCTAGGGAAAAAACGGCAAAAATCGATCGCTCTGGCCATGATTTGTTAACCTTTGACACACATCACCTGCTTGAGAGTGGCGACAATTTCCACTAGATCCGCCTGTTGATTCATCACCTGTTGGATGGGTTTATAAGCTCCCGGAATCTCATCAATAACGCCCTCATCTTTGCGGCATTCAACCCCTTGGGTTTGGGCGATTAAATCATCAAGAGTAAAGGTTTTTTTAGCCAGATTTCTCGACATCAAGCGCCCGGCCCCGTGGGAACAGGAACAGAAGCTATTATGTTCTCCTTTGCCTTTGACAATATAAGATTGCGCTCCCATGGAACCGGGGATAATACCATAATCGGTTTCTCTGGCGCGGACGGCTCCTTTTCGGGTGACATAAACCTCCTCCCCAAAATGAATTTCTTTTTCGGCATAATTGTGATGACAATTAACTACTAAGAGGGGTTTAGTTGGTTTGCCTCCCGCTAGATGTTTTTCAACAATGCGTTTAAATCTAGCCATCATAATTTCCCGATTATAACGGGCATATTCCTGCGCCCATTGTAGGTCATGCCAGTAGGCGGCAAATTCTTCTGTACCGGCAACAAAGTAGGCCAGATCGAGGTCAGGTAATTTACATTCTGCTAGTTTTGCTAACTCTTTGGCCGTATCAATATGACATTGGGCCAGTTGATTACCAATACCTCTAGAACCGGAATGGAGCATTAACCAAACTTGATTGTCTGTATCTAAACAAATTTCGATAAAGTGATTACCACCCCCCAGAGAACCCATTTGTTTAAGGGCTTTTTTCTCTAGGTTCTGCACGCCTCGATGAATCTGTTTAAATTCAGCCCATTTTGGCCATTTAGTTACTTCCCGATCCACTTCTTTATTTTCAGCAAAACCGACGGGAATATTCGCCTCTACATCGAGGCGAATTTTTTTAAGTTTTCCCTGCAATTGTTCGCCAGTGAAAGGCATTTTTAGGGCAGCCATGCCGCAACCGATATCGACTCCGACGGCGGCAGGAATTACGGCATCTTTGGTGGCAATCACCGAACCGACTAAAGCACCTTTACCCAAGTGAACATCGGGCATTAAAGAAATGTGTTTATAAACAAAAGGTAGGGAAGCGACATTTTTGGCCATTTGGGTTTCTTGGGATCCTAATTCATGCCCCGCCCAAGATAAAATCGGTGTCGGTGTGGAAATATCCAGAGTTTCGTAAGCCATAGTTTTTAGGAAATAATCAGGTAAAAAGCCGATGTAACCAAGACAATAAGGCAATTTAGATTCTGCGATGAATTAGATAAATTGTTATCAGTGATCGTGTTTTAGCGCCAGAGGATAAGCTGTTGACTATCTAAATTACTCGTTCAGACTGCACCAGAGTTCTGAGCATTTGTACTAAAATTGTCAAGACGCAGTTTAAATGCAGTACAGCTTATTACCTATATTACATTATATACTACATTCGTGTTATCAACAAGTTCCCAGAAAGAGCAGGCATTGGGGAGCTTTTTTGCTGTGATCGGTAAACAGTAAGCTGTTCAGCATCTAAATAGCGTATAACAGAAACAGTAACTTAGTCAAAAAATTCAATGATGAGCAATCTTACTGATTTACTCGCACTTCCATTTGGCAAACCTTTAGCTGAGATCGATGCCACAATCCTTGAGAGTTTTGGGGATAATTGTTACAAAATAAATGATCAGATTTATTTATTAACAATGAGTATTGACAATATTCCTGTATATAGAGGTCTTGCTTGGGTAGTTTCTGAGCGGGCAGCCGCCTGGATTTTTACAGGTCGTTGGTCTGATGATGAAATCAAACTGCCGCCACCAGATATTCTTTTACCAATGTTTACTATAAAAGATTATCAAAGTGTTTGTGAATTTGGCCAGCAAGTAGATCCGAAAAACTTTGTTAATGATCTTCCAGGGCCGCGAAGAGTAAAATTTAGCGACTACACTTACTATTATCGCATGGTAGAACCCCGTCAATCGGATGATCCCATTGGTATCGAGATTGATCGCCGACCAGAACAGTATAGGCATTGGGTAAATTCTCCAGTCATTATTAATAGTTGGCAAAGAACGATAACTAAAACCTTTCTTGACTTTCAACAATGTTCTCTTAACAATTTAAGAGGAGGGGGAGTCAATACTGGTAGTCATCTTATTCAGTTGAGAAGTTTTGGCAAGCCTGATAATTATCGGGAATCTATTTTATCTGTTTTTAATCCACCTACTCTATGCTATTTTGATTTAGGCTTAGAATTTGTGCCTTCTGTAGATATGCGTTTGGCCTACATCTACATCTATTTACAACCTAACTGTAGCAGTTTATTTTCCGAGGAAACCCGTTCTTCTCCCTTTAGGGTTTTTTCTGGTGATCTTCTTTACGGAAATAGATTAATTAGTGCCTCTGAATTAGAGGATTTTCCTAGGTTAATTAACAGTTTTCAAGATAGCAGATTTAAACGATATGACACCGATACTTATATTCAAGAAATAAATGGAATCTAAGTACAGGACAAAAAGCTTGAAAAGTAGGCGGGAGTGGGGTTTTATGAGAAATAGCACTAATCTCGAAACCCCTATGAACCAGTATAATGCGTTGAAACAAGCTCTCAAACCTCATTTGCGATGGCACGGAGCAAG
>NZ_JAPZRB010000224.1:0-16895 GCF_027531105.1 Microcystis sp. LE18-22.4A | reverse complement strand
CCACGAATTCAAGCTATATCCCACCTGAGGAGCCAGTTGCCCCAGAGGAGCCGGTTGCTCCCGAGGAGCCGGTTGATCTATCAGAGGAGCCGGTTGCTCCCGAGGAGCCGGTTGATCTATCAGAGGAGCCGGTTGATCTATCAGAGGAGCCGGTTGCTCCCGAGGAGCCGGTTGATCTATCAGAGGAGCCGGTTGCTCCCGAGGAGCCGGTTGATCTATCAGAGGAGCCGGTTGCTCCCGAGGAGCCGGTTGATCTATCAGAGGAGCCGGTTGCTCCCGAGGAGCCAGTTGATCTATCAATAGGTTTGCCAGTAGTTGAGGAATTTGCACCCGACTTTTGGTGGAGGTGGAAGAACACCCCGGCCGATGACTTGCCCACCTTTCTCTTTGCCTTTAGTGGTGTAGGTGTGGTGGAGCCGGGGATCACCCCTGGAGAGCAGGTGCTGCCCTTCGTGCCAGCACCAGGCCAATTCATTTTCCCTGCTCCCACACCCCCCGATAAATACTACTTTGGCTCGGCTGGGTCTTCAATGTCAAGCATGGTCACGTTCACACCCATGGAATATAGTCTAGTCAAACCCATCTTCGAACCCATCTTGCTTGAGTTAAAACCCATGGAAGGTAGTCTAGTCAAAGCTGGGCCACTGACGATGAAAGCGGTTCCCGAACCCAATTCCCTTCTTGGACTGGTTGCCCTCGGTACTCTCGGCGCAGCTTCAACCCTCAAGCGCAAACTCAAACCCTCCCAATCCACCACAAAAGAAACCACAAAAGTCGGCTAAATTGCCCAGGAAAACACAATAAATTTTCCTTTCATTCAGTCAATTGAGGGGGTATTTCCAGACTCCCCCATTGACAAATGGTCGTAACCTTTGCAGTGGGAGAGATCGAGAGAATTTCCGATGCCCCTTTACTGGGTACAAATTAAATAAACTCCCAATAAATCTAACGCCTTTTGTTGCCGAGAAGTCGGTCTAGTTATCTTAGAAAAACGATAACTTCCCTCTCTCATCGTACATTCTACTGTATGCAAGCAAATCGTCCCCACCTCCTCCAATAAAGTCCGAAAACTATGCACAGGGATGTTCTCTTGATTCCGTTTTTTTCTCTCTTTAGACTGAGCGGATTCACTGCGACTCGCTTTAATCACATTCAGGGAACTATGATCAATTTCTTCATCCTCAATCTAGTCCTTAGCTTGAAATCAGAAGAATTTTAATTTTCATCCCCATTAGTAAGTTACGCCTGCGGCTGTGGTAAGTCTTGGCGATTTTTTTTGGCCAAAACCCTTGACAAAATCGGAGACTTGCCTTATAATTCTTGTATAATGGGAATCCGTGCCTGCCTGCGAACCCTTCATTTTTAGGCTAGATACCCTCAATGCTAGGATAATCGGCCATGTCAGGACAAACGGGCAATAAACCACTTTTTTCTCAACACTATCTTGAGCATCGGCTGCCGGATTCTCCGGAATGGCAAGAGGATGTATCGGTGGCATTTTCCCGCTTAGAGAGTCTTTATCAACAAAAAAAGGCGATTTTGCCGACTCTTAACGAAGCGCAAACGGAAGCAGAATTAATACAACCGATTCTAGAAATTCTCGGTTTTAGTTATATACCGCAAGTAAGCAGTAGGGGAAAAGGAAGGTCAGAAAGGCCAGATTATGCCCTATTTGCCACAGAAAATGACCGTTATCAAGCCTATTCTCTCCAGAATAATGAAAGAGCCTTTTATAGTCAAGTTTTAGCGATCGCTGAGGCCAAATACTGGCAACGTTCTCTTAGTGACGTTTCTAAGAATGATCAGCGAGATATCTGGAAAAATAGTAATCCTTCCTTTCAGATCACCAATTATCTGACGGGGACGGGAGTAGATTGGGGTATTCTCACCAATGGTCGAGAATGGCGCTTATATTACCGTCAAGCGTCCTCCACAGCCACGGAATTTTATCTAGTGGACTTGATGGAACTATTAGAAGGGGGAGACCGGCAAAAATTTCGGTATTTCTGGTTATTTTTCCGTCAAGAGGCTTTTATTAAGGATATTCACGCTCAGAATTTCCTTGAACGGGTCCGGGAGGGAAGTACCACCTATGCCACCAGAGTGGGTAACGAGCTAAAAGAGTTAGTCTTCGATCGCATTTTTCCCGATATTTCTAAGGGTTTTGTATCATTAAATACAGACATACAGCCAGATTTATTGTATGAAGCGAGTTTATCCCTGCTGTATAAATTATTATTTCTGCTCTACGCAGAAGCGCGGGACTTGCTGCCGGTGAGGGGAGACTATCGCGATTACAGCTTATTGCAAAAGACGCGAGAAATTGCCGTTAAAATCGATCGTCAGCAGGCCTTTAGTGGCACCTCGACGGGAATATACGATGCTCTCCTCAGTTTATTTCGCATTGTCGATCGAGGGGATGCTAATTTAGCCGTACCTCGTTACAACGGGGGTTTATTTGACATGGAAGAAGGCCGGGTGAATTGTTTTCTCGGTCAATACAAGTTATCCGATGCGGTTTTAGCGCCCATCTTAGACAAGTTAGCACGTTTTGAGGGACAGCCGATCGACTATAGTTTTTTAGGTGTGCGACAGTTAGGATCAATTTACGAAGGATTACTGGAATATCGCATCGTGATTGAGGGGGAATCGGTGCATCTGGAAAATGATCGGGGAGAAAGAAAAGCCACCGGTTCCTATTACACTCCCGATTATATTGTTAAATATATTGTCAGCCATACCCTCAAACCAATTTTAGAGCAAAGGGCGCGACAGTTCGGGGATGTGATGACAGAAATCGCCACCCGAAGACAAGAAAGCAGCGATAGACGTTTAGGAAATCTCAGTCAGCAGGGATTAGCAAAAGAGCTACAACGCTTAGAAAAAAAAGCGATCACCACCTTACTTGATCTTAAACTCTGTGACCCCGCCATGGGAAGCGGACATTTTTTAGTAGAAGCAGTGGACTATCTCACCGATGAGTTAATCCAGATTCTCAATCTTTATCCCGAAAATAATCCCGTTTTAACCATGTTGGAAACCACCCGACAAAATATTATCGACAATCTCCGACAACAGGGAATTATTCTCGATTCTCCCACCCTTGAACCAACGCAATTATTGCAGAGAGTGGTGATGAAGCGCTGTATTTATGGGGTGGATATCAATCCGATGGCCGTAGAATTGGCCAAAGTTAGTCTCTGGTTACATTCTTTCACAGTGGGCGCACCTTTGAGTTTTTTGGATCATCATTTACGTTGTGGTAATTCTCTGATCGGAACTACCGCTAAGGACGCAGAAGCCGCTATGATCGAGGAGGAAGGTGGTCAATTAACTCTTTTAACTGGCCCTTTTGTCGGGTTACTTCGGGCAGCAGAAATTATGCGGGGAATTAGTACCCTCAGCGATGCGACTTTTGCTGAAGTGGAAACAAGTGAACAGTTATTCCGTGATTTTGATAGTCAAGCTAAACCCTACAAGCGTTTATTAGATGTTTTCCTCTCTCGCTTTTTTGGGGTTAAAACTGCTATCGAGTTTCTGCAGCGCTACGGTGGTAATATATCGGCAATTAATTGGGATAAGTTACCCCGATCAGATCAAGGAATTTTAGACCAAGCAGCTAGTTTATATAAAAGTAAGCGTTTTTTTCATTGGGATCTGGAATTTCCCGAAGTTTTTATCGATCTTGATTCCGCTTCTTGGAAGGATAACCCCGGTTTTGATGCAGTAATTGGTAATCCTCCTTATGATGAATTGTCAGAATCCGCTCTCGGTAGAGTAATTGACGAAAAACAATTTATAGATAATACAGAAATTTATAAAGAAGCTAGAGCATTTAGAGTTAACTTATATCGTTTATTTATTGCCAAAGCTATAAATCTCGCCAAGAAAAATGGCTATCATAGCTTTATTGTTCCTATGTCACTGCTAGGTGATCGTTTTACATTTGAGTTAAGACGTAAGCTTTTACAAAAAACCAGTTTGATATGTATTGAAGCTTTTCCGCAAAAAGATGACCCCAATAATCGGGTTTTTCGTGAAGCAAAATTATCCACTTGTGTGTATGTTCTTTTTAATGGCATATTACCGCTAGATTTCTCGATGAGAACTCATGAGGGCAAAGATATTCTAGAACATTCTCGTCGATATTATGCTAATGCTGAAAAAATCGATAAATTTGATCCTGATAATTTATCTATACCAACAGTCAATCAGGAGTCTTGGAAGTTGTTATTAAACCTATGTGAAAATCCTAGATGTGTTTTATTTAAAACCATTGGTTATCCGACTCCTGGAGAGATTATGTTCAATCAGCAATTCAAAGAATTTATATCAGATGATCCTCCAGGTGAAATAGTTCTTCGTGGAGCGCATATAGGTCGTTATGAGTTTTACGAAAAGCCAAAACAAGGAAACCCAGTGTATTTAAATAAAACAAAATTCCTTGAAAAACGTGGTATAAATAAAGAAGTTAAAGCATACGATCATTTAAAGAGAAGAATCGCCTATCAAAGAGGGGCAGCAATCGATAATTATCGACGGATAATAGCAACAACTATTCAAGAGGAATTTTTTTGTTCTGACACAGTTGGTTATATTGTAGATACACAATATAAACTAGAAACAGTTCTAGCTTTTTTAAATTCAAAATTATCGGAATGGAGATTCAGCCTTACAAGTACGACTAATCATATTAATGCCTACGAACTAAACGTAATTTTTATTCCTAAAATATCTTTTAACACCAAAAGCGATCGCCGTCAACAGAGTTTAGAGAAACTTATCAAAAGTTATCAAGAAAAGCAAGAGATATTAAAAGAAATCGAGGAACATATTAGGAGAGAGGAAACCGATATAGTCCATGATATTCTGTCCTACTTAGCAGAACAGATGATCGAGATAAATCGGGAAAAACAAAAAGAAATCAAAAGCTTTTTAAGATATTTAGAGAGAATAATCGGCAGTGCGATCGATAATTTAACCAACAAATCAAAAATCCAAAACTATCTCGGTGACTACCAAAAAAGCGAACCTCATCTTAGCTGCGATCAACTGTGGGAGATACTGAAAAAGAACAAAAAGAAAATTACCGTTAACTTGCTAGATCGTCAAATACAGGAAACCCTAGAAAAAGAATATCAAACCAGTCTAGATAAACTTTTACCCCTAAAACAACAATTAAGCGCCACCGATGAATTAATCGATATAATTGTTTATAAACTCTATGGATTAAGCGAGGAAGAAATTAAAATTATTGAGGGGAGAGAGTAAAAAAAAAGAATCAGCTGCCCGCGTATTTAAATTACTTGTTGAAATACAGATACCCGTCGAGGCGGTATAACCGTTAAATTTACGACCAATCCTGACTCGTATCGCAGAGGAAATGGTCGGCCATGATGTCCTCGAAGGTGAAGGGACAGTGAGAGGGAAAAGTCCGTATCGGTAAATCCGTCTCGCGTAAAGCCAAATCCACTCCGGCCTCGAAAGCATCGGATAAAGCGGTCGGTATCTGGGATTTTAAACTAGGATTGCCCTCTAGATGCCGTCTGATCCCTCGTCTCTGTTCTCTAATCGTCAAAAACCAGCTGCGAGAACGTTTATCCGGCTGATATTCCCATTTGAGAAGATGTCCTACCAAAACGGTTAGACGGCTCACCAGTTCTCGATATTCTTGTTTACCCAAGGAAATGATTTCCTCCCGTAAGTTTTGCCAGTCCAGAGCTTCTACCTGTCGGTTGGCCAGAGCTTTCGCTTGTAGCTCTGTCCACCCATAGAAGTCCGATTCATACAGGGAATTGGCTTGATCTTTCATATTGGAACTTTACCTAAAATGTCGGCTGGAAGGAACCCTAGAGATGACAGGTTCCGCCAGTATAGAACAGCGAAGCACGATATTACAAGTAAAGGGTTCAAACCAATCCTATTGATAGATTAAATAATACCGTGGAGAGTCTTCCTTTTTCTAAAAATACTGATATAATACGAAAAAAAGTTACTGAACCTTACTCAATGAACAAAAAGCAACAGCGAGTTCTGAATGCAATTCAGACATCGCCTCCCCCTGCTGATCTCAAATGGGATGATGTGGAGTCGCTGTTTAGGGCGCTAGGAGCAATTGTCTCTCAAGGTAGTGGTTCTAGGGTGAGGATATCACTCAATGGAGTCAAAGCCACCTTTCATAAACCCCATCCCCACAATGAAGTCGGCAAGAGTTGCGTCAAGGATATACGCCTCTTTTTAGAAAATGCTAATATCATTTAATTGCCTCAATTATTGATTATTTATTGAGAGAAACAAAAACTATGTACACCACAACTTATAAAGGATATACAGGTAAATTTGAAATTGACTTTGACGATAATCTGATCTCTGGAATCGTCATTGACATTAAAGATGTGATTACTTTTCACGGCAAAACTATTGAAGAAGCTGTACAGTGTTTTCATGAATCTGTTGATGACTATCTAGAATTTTGCCAAGAATTAGGAGAAGAACCCGATCAACCTTTTTCAGGAAAGCTACCTTATCAAACAACCCCCGAAATTCATCGTAAAATCTATTTAGCAGCAACTAAAAAAGGTAAAAGTATCAATGCTTGGATGGATGAGGTTCTTTCTCAGAAAGCCCAAGAACTTGTCGGCTAAAAATATTATAGATGACAATTTTTGAGAGTTAAAATGAGAGATTTATATTACCTCGTTCCCCATCTCTTTTGCCAAAGATAATTTACCCTACATAGCTTGATTTTCTCTCTGGTTAATTTTTGGTGATTGCTATCAGATTACAACATCTGCTCGAAAACTTGACAGACGCGGGGTTGAAAGCGCTGACGGTGTTTTATTTTTAAAAAAGGGCGCGTAAATTCGAGATAGCGAGGGTATAAACCGGAAGTATCGATGACTCGAATCGATCGCAATGTGCCTAATTCTAATTCCTTTTGAACCATTAATTCGGAAATGCCGGCCGCTGCCGAACTATTCTCGATGATTGCTTTCACCATTTCTCCCGTATTTAACAGCAAAGTCACCTTTAATGTCCGTAAATCGATGCCCCAATTCTGTAACGCTTCCTCGAATCTTTGTTGAGTTCCCGATCCCGATTCTCGCATTACCCAAGGGGTTTCCACTAATTCGGGTAATTCGATCGCTTCTCTTTTATACCAGGGATGAGAACGTCCGACAATAATTAATAGGCGATCGCTGCCGACGATCTCCTGTTCTAAACAATGTGTTAAATCACTCTTGACTTCTCCCTCGATTAATGCTAGGTCAAAACGTCCGTTAGCCGTACCCAGACAGATTTCTTCCGTATTAGCTAGGGTGCAATTGATCTTAATTGCCGGATAGCGCTCCTGAAAATCGCTAATTTTTGCCGGCAGCCAATAGTTACCAATAGTCAAACTCGACCCTAATTGTAGTTCTCCCCGTTGCAAGTCGTTGAATTCCGCCAATCCCCTTTCTGTCAAAGTTACCTGGGTGAGAATGCGTTGCGCTTCTAATTGCAGTAAACGTCCTGTTTCCGTGATCTCGATGTGACGACCGACGCGATGGAATAATTTCACCCCGTATTCACTTTCTAGGGAGGCAATGGCGGCACTGACGGCCGGTTGGGTGATATATAAAGCTTCTGCTGCTTTGGTGAAGTGGAGATGTTCGGCAGTCGCTAGAAAGATTTCTAGTTGATCTAGGGTCATTCTGGCCATGGCAAGGGGTTTTCCGTCTCTATTGGTCTTTCCATCATTTTAATTTATTAAATCAACAAGAAAGAATATTTGATTTTATTAATAGCTCTTTCTAGAGTAGAAGTAGGGCGATCGAGACCAGAAGAGCCGATTAAGGAAAAAATCCTATGACTACCATGATTACTGCCATATCCACAGCAATAGCGGCCTTTATTGCCACTAATCTCGATGACATCCTGATTTTGACGATTCTTTTCGCCCAGGTCAATAAACTTTTTCGCCGTCGTCATATCGTTATCGGTCAGTATTTAGGCTTTATACTGCTGATTTTGGCGAGTTTAACCGGCTTTTTCGGGAGTTTCTTAATTCCGGCTCAGTGGATTCGTTTTCTCGGTCTGTTGCCGGTGATTTTCGGGATTCGGAGTCTCTGGCAGCGAGAAGAAACCGAGACGGATAATCATCTGGAGATGGCTGTAGAATCAGCACCGTCTTCTCCTTTGCTGGCCTGGTTTTCCCCTCAAACCTGCGCTGTGGCGGCAATTACCATCGCCAATGGCAGTGATAATATCGGCATTTATCTGCCGCTGTTCGCTAGTAATACTTGGCCAAATTTAGTCACTATCGTCAGCGTTTTTCTGATCTTGGTGGGTGTTTGGTGTTTTACTGCTCATCAGTTGACTAAATTACCGGCGATCGCTAATTTAATTAGCAGTCACGGTAGCCACTTTGTCCCCTGTGTGCTGATCGGTTTGGGTGTATTTATAATCAAGGAAAGTCTTCCCCTGGCTTTCTTGGCCTTATCCTTAAGCTATGGATGGACGCTTTTCCAGCAGCAAGCTGAATCTATTTAGGGTTTGTGGCAAAAAGTTTTTCCTGGGGGCAGGGTGTAGGGTGTAGGGTGTAGGGTGTAGGGTTTTACCCATTTTCAGGGAAAAAGTCCAGGGATTTTACCCCCGATCACTCCAATGGCCGGTACTTTTGGATTTCAAAAAGGTCTAAAAGTCTTATCGAACAATGTTTTTAGATTTATTCAGCAAACCCTATTTAATTTTTGATTCAATACAAATACATCTAAAAAGAGATTTTAGATTTTTTCCATACCATCTATAACTCAAGTGCCATAGAATAACATCATCTTCTCAAACGATCAACTTGAAACCGACCCCTAGTCATCTCGATCATGTTATTTTTTCTCAAATCACCAGTGACGGAAAGCAAGACCAGCATTAAACCGAAAAAAGTCAATCCCAATCGAGTCCGCGATCATCTGGCCAATGAACGCACCTATCTGTCTTGGATGCGAACTGCGATCGCATTAATGGGTTTTGGTATGGTTATCCTGCGTTTACGGGCCTTTCATCCTCCTCTGGTTCCCCGGCCCGGTTATGGCTGGAAATTAGGCTTAATGTTTGCTTTAGTGGGTTTATTGACCGTATTTTTGACCACAGCCCATTATTTTACAGTCAGAAGAGATATAGATGAAGATACCTACGAACCAGCCGATCGATGGGTGCTACTATTTAGTTTAGCGATCGTTATTCTCGGTGCGGGAATTATCTATTTTGTCGCCACCAGTCCCGATCTGTTGATGGGTAGTATGATGACTTTCGAGTGAACTCTGGGGATTAGGTGGGTTGCAGTAAGCGCCAACTGACCGTGACTAGAACCGTATAAAGCAGTATTTTTAGGGCATTTTTGGGGAAATATTCCGATAATCTTGCTCCCACTACCACCCCCGGTATCCCACCCAACCAGATAGGAAGTACCAGATTCCAATCTACTGTTCCTAATCCCAGATGACCGATGGAAGTACAGGTTAAGAGGATGGACGCTTGCGATAGATCTGTACCGACTAATTTGCGAGAATCAAGCTGAAAAAAGGTCATCAAGACCAATGCAAATAAGGAACCACTGGAAATACTGGTTAAACCGACCAAATAGCCTAAAACTGCCCCTAATATCGTTGTTTTTATCTGACCCGATCGAGTGGTTAAATCTAATTTTGGCCAGGACCAAGGGGACAAATCGGGAAAAAACAAGGAGATTAGTAGTTCCAGGGCCGCTAGGACGGTCACGATCATCAAGACAAGACCGATGATAGGAGGCAACCATTGATCGAGATTGAGAGAGCTATTCTGCTGAAAATAGCGAAAACCGACTAATCCTAACAGAGAACCGGGTACACTGCCAATTACTAGCCATTTTACCACTTCTAACTCGATCGTTTGCTGTTGCCAGTGACGAACAGTGCCGACCACTTTCATCAACCCGGCCGCTACCACATCGGAACCCACTGCGGTGGTAGCGGGAACCTGAAATACAAAGATTAATAGGGGTGTAATCAAGGATGAACCGCCAATTCCCGTTAATCCCACGACAATTCCGATAAAAAAGCTAAATATTGTCAATAAAGAATAGTCCATTTTTGCCTCAGTTGTCTCTTTTCTCCGGTGTGTTTCTGGTGGTTAAGGGACAAAATTAGTTAATTAAGCCTTTAGAACCGACTAAAAGAGCAAAAAACAGTAATAGTAAGCTTTGATCGCTGTTTAATCTTTTAGTCTCTGTTTATAACCAGTAATCTCCGAATCGAAACTTAATTTTCTTGCTATCTTGTAAAATGTAAGTGTATTTTAATACGATTGCGATTGAATCATGGTTAAAATACGGTCAAACCCTATACATTTTTTTGCCAGAGGATTAGCTACCGTGAGCATCATCATCGAGCGAGTATCGAAAAAATTCGGCACCTTTACTGCTTTAGACAACATCAACCTAGAGATCAAATCGAATCGTCTGGTGGCACTGCTGGGGCCGTCCGGTTCAGGAAAAACCACTCTCCTGAGAGCGATCGCAGGATTAGAACCTCCCGACACAGGCAAAATTATCATCAACGGCAAAGACACAACCAATTTAAATGTCAGAAAAAGGAACATTGGCTTTGTTTTTCAGCATTATGCGCTTTTTAAACACCTGACGGTGCGTCAGAATATCGCTTTCGGTTTAAAGATTCGCAAAGCTGCCCCGGACTACATTCAAAAACGAGTGGACAATCTCTTGAGTTTAATTCAATTGCAGGGATTAGGCGATCGCTATCCGGCCCAACTATCCGGGGGTCAACGTCAACGGGTTGCCCTGGCCCGGGCCTTAGCGGTGGAACCGGAAGTATTATTATTAGATGAGCCTTTTGGGGCCTTGGATGCCAAAGTTAGAAAAGAGCTACGAGTTTGGTTGCGACAGTTACACGAGGAGGTCCATGTCACCAGTGTTTTTGTCACCCACGACCAGGAGGAAGCCATGGAAGTGGCCGACGAGATCGTAATTTTCAATGAGGGTAAAATCGAACAGGTGGGAACTCCCGATCAGGTGTACGATCATCCTGCCTCTGCTTTTGTGATGAGTTTTATCGGCCGGGTGAATGTTTTACCACCGACCTCGGCTGCACTATTCGAGCAGCTCGGAGGGGGTACTAACGGAGTCAAGATTTTCATTCGTCCCCACGACCTAGAAATTCTCTCTTCTCCCAATGGGTCTAGCATTGAGGCAAAAGTTGAGCGCATTATCCATCTGGGTTGGGCCATCGATGTGGAATTAATTCTACCCGATCGCTCTCTCCTGATTGCCCATCTGAATCGAGAACAACTGGATCAACTGCATCTCCAAGTCGGGGAGCAAGTTTATGTTCGTCCTCGGGATGCTCGCGTTTTTGCTTAAAAGTAAGGACGTTGCTGATTTGAGATCTGAATCTTCTTTTGTGGGATTTTTCAAACCTAGACCCAAACTAACTTTTGCACGGGAACCTGCACGGTTGGCATTCATACCTTATTCAGCAACGCCAACTTTTTTAGAATAGATTGGGATCGACACCGATCGCCCCTTCACCGTCCGCATCTTGCAGGTTAGCACCGTCTAACCGAGCATTAGTGAGATTGGCCTTCTCTAAGTCAGCTTTTTGCAGATTGGCGTTGGTTAAGTTTGCTCCTTGCAGGTTAGCTTTTTCTAAATCTGCACCTAAGAGATTGGCCTTGCTTAAATCGGCTCCCGCTAGGAGAGTTTTGCCGAGGTCGGCTCCCTGGAGATTAGTCCCTTTGAGGTTAGCACCTTGTAAGTTTGTTCTTTCTAGATCCGCTTGACTGAGGTTTGCTCCTTCTAGATTGGCCGAGGACAAGTTTAAATCTTTGAGGCTAATTCCGTTAAAGTCACAACCGACACAGGCGTTAGTTTCCTGTAGTTTTTGCAGATTATCGGCGGCAGCTGGCTCGACCAGAGTAATTTTTGCCGGTGCGCCGCCAGTGGGGGTAACGGCCCTAGCGATGGCAGGGTGGAAGCAAGAAAAAACTGTGATTAGCAATAGACAGAAGGCTGTCAGTAGCTTCGGTTTCATCGTTTTTGATCTCCTTGAGTGATCTTTTTGAGTCTCTGTTTTCACTCTAGGCAATGGCTTTAATAAAAACAAATATTCTTTGTTTTCAAATCCATAAATTCCCTTTATGCAAAGCTGGGAAACCCCCTCGCCCTTTCATCACTTTTATTTATTAAAACGACAATTAAGAATATTTGCTTTTATGCTTGTCCCGTACCTAAGATGATAGTGTCCGGCCAAAATCCTGATCAAGGAGAGTGTGGTCAGCAATCTCGCCATCGATCGCAAGCTCAAGAACTTGACCTTAGATTTATACCGACAAAAAAATAGTCAAGAATCCTAGCAGGAAATACCAAGACGCATCTACAACGTCATAGGAGTAAAAATATAATTATATGTCCCCTCAAATTCTCGATATAGCTGAAAATCTCTCTCTAACCACTTGCGGCACTATTCTCACCCTGGCAGTCTTAGAAACCATTCTATCGGCCGATAATGCCGTCGCCCTGGCCGCTTTGGTGCGAGAACTTCCCGACCCCAGACAACAACGCCAGGCTTTAAACTGGGGATTGGCCGGGGCATTTGTGTTAAGAGTTGCCATGTTAGTCAGTGCCAGTTGGACAGTTAAATTCTGGCAGGTGGAGGTACTGGGTGCTATTTATCTGCTCTGGTTAGCGGGTAAGCATTTTTGCCAGAAATTTTTAGATATAGAAATAGAAGACCAAAATTTTGCCACTAATCTCGCCATAGAATCTTTTGGCCGTGTTATTGTTCTGATTGCTTTTACGGATCTGGCTTTTTCCCTCGATAGTGTGACAACAGCGATCGCCCTGGCCGATCGATTCTGGATTCTTCTGACTGGTGGTATTTTGGGAATGTTAGCCCTACGATTTTTGACCGGTTTATTTGTCAGGTGGTTAGCTGAGTTTGTTTACCTACAAGATGCGGCCTATCTGACGGTTTTAGCGGTAGGGGGAAGATTGTTGTTAAAAGCTTGCCAACCAACCTATTTACCGCCAGAGTGGATGGTATTAATGATGGTGGCGGCCTCCTTAAGTTGGGGCTTTTCTAGGCGTGTTGTGGTGGAATAGTTCTGGCAGCAAGGGATTTTCTCAATTTTTTAGGAGCGTGTCAACCGTTATACTCCGGGAGGATGGGCGACTGTGACATAATTTGGGACTAGGTACGGTAAGAGTCGCTAGTGAACCCCGTTAGCCTTGGAGACTTCCTTGCTAGACACCATTTCCACCCTATCCTCAAAACTAACAGCGATCGAAACCACGGGAAATCCTCTCCCGAAAGTTGCCACCTGTTCCTCCACCTGTCGTTACTGTCGGTTTTATAAGTTTCAGGGGAGAGGAAACGGCTATTGTCAACGCTTGGGAGTCGCTGTCCACAGTCATTGGCGCGCCTGTCCTTTGATTTGTCCACCTTTTGCCCCTTCTTGGGAAAGGTCGGAAAATGGGTAATTCTAAGTAGTTATCTGGATTCTACCACCTGTATCGAGCAATTTTCTCCCCATCCCGCTCCGTGCGAGGATGGGGTTTTAATCGAAACCGATGCTTTCCACTCCACCGCTATCGGGACTGGTGGCGACAAAATAGAGAATTCCCGACCCTAGACAAGCGATCGCTATACTAAAGCAAATAATCCAGACTTGAGCAGGTTCGTAGCTATTACTATCGATCGCCCGACGGATGAGAAAATAGTGGCGCGTGGCGATGACAACGGTTAATAATCCCACCATAGCGAAGACAAAACCCAACAGCCACCCCAATCCTAGGACGGTAGAAGATGCCGTCCGTAAACGCAAAATGACCAGACCAAAACCCATCAAAGCGATCGAGGCGCGCATCCAAGACAGATAGGTGCGTTCGTTGGCCGAATGATCTCGCCAGTAATCGGGGTTAAATTTCTGCTTTGTCTTTTGGGATTTAAACAGCATAGAGGAGTTCCTCGCAGTGAAATTCAATAAAATCAAGTATTCTTTCTTATGGTTTTAATAAATTGTTTTTATCATCTAGTTTTTCGCTTATCTTTAACCAATTCAAGGGACTTAAGCAGATTATCATCCATAAATAGGGGAAGTTTACCGTCCCATCTTTCGATCGCTTTGTTCTGTAAAACTTCTGGACTTAAGGAATCTTGGAGAATGCGATGAGCTGCCGCCTCTCCCTTAGCCAGATTGATTTTTACTTCCGATTCTTTCAGAGCTTTCAGCACCATAAAACCGGCTTTTTTGGCCTCCTGTTCGGCAATTTGTTTGGCTTCCACCGCATCGGTAAAGCGATCGGAAAAATTGACATGAACCAAAGAAATATCATCGACACCGATATGATAATTTTTCATTCTTTCGGTCAAACGAATATCCACTTCTCCTTTCACCTCCTCCCGTTTAGTAATTAATTCTTCGGCGGTATATTTAGCCATAACTGCCTTGAGAATTTCCTCAACTGCTGGATCGATCACTCGTTCAATGACAGCCGCTTCATCGCCAATTTGTTGAAAAATAGTATTAACTTCTGATGCTAAAATATGCCAATTCATGGCCACATCTGTGAAGACTTCCTGTAGGTCTTTGGAGGAAGCTTCGGCCGCTATCTGTTGTTTTTGAATTCTCACACTTAGTTTTTTCACCGTGTTAACAACGGGAATAATCCCGTGAATACCCTCATTAAGTATTTTATCCTGTACTTGACCAAAGACCATTAAAACTCCTCTTTCTCCCGCATTGACAATCACGAAAGGATTAAAAATAATCGCCAAAATTAATAACAAAAAAAAGAGATTGCTTGGTCTAGCAAAAAGGCGAATTTTGAGCATTTTAATTGGTAATAGAGATAGTTTATGGGATGGGATTACAAATCAATAAAATGGCTGATTTTATCTATTTTAATAATTTTAGCAACTAGAAATAAAGGTAAACTTTGTTCTATATTATTTAGATAAATTCAGATTTAGTCTCGTTATTTTTTCATTTTGGCTGATAAAAGATCGTGAAATAATTGTTTATTTGTAATTATCATATTCGCCGCTTAAATGTTTTAGTAATCATGAATTAAAACGATTATTTCGTTAGTTTTAGTCAGCAAGTTGGAGAAAAAAGCATTTATTTATCCAAGAAAGGAATCGGGGTTATCCAGAAACAATTATAACAAAATTTCCCTTGTCTTAAATGGTACATTCTCATTCCACCAGTCTAGCTGGTACTTGCTTTTGTAGCAATTACCTTAACACAATCTAGTTTCGGTATAAAAGATATTTTGTATAAAGGATATCTGGATAAATTGACTCGCAGAAGATGGCTATGATAGAACCCTAAATACAGTAAGCGAATAAGCCTACTGTACTTAGGGTTTGCTGAAAAAGTTTTTCGTGGGGGCAGGGTGTGGGGTGTGGGGTGTGGGGTGTAGGGTTTTACCGATTTTCATCTGGTCAATTACCTAATTTTCAGGGAAAAAGTACCTGAATTTTCCCCCCGCTCACTCCCAGGTCCGGTACTTTTGGATTGACAAAAAGTCTAAAAGTCTTATCCAGCAAGGTTTTTAGATTTATTCAGCAAGCCCTACTTAATTCCATTCCCTAACGAGGTCATTTATCGATGAGTCATCTTTTCATGCGGTCGCAGCACCTCGCCGCTCTTTTCAAAATCGCCGCCACGATGACCGGAGTGGCCTTAGCTCTAACGACTGGAACACCCGCGCGCGCGGCGGGTGTTCTCCCCTTTTCCTTTCAAACCAACGTTACTGCGAGTCCGGACCTAACCGGAAATCCTAATCTTCTCAACGATCCCACTAGAGATGTCCGTCTCGATTCGGTGGTTTTCAACGGTTTAACGGTCAGTCAGTTTGATCTGGTCAATGCGGGTCGGGTTATCCGCAACGATACCGCCGACGTTACCGTGGGGGGAGTCACATATACTAACGGAATTCTCCATGCGGGTCACGGACCGAACACGACTAGCGATCCCCTGGTCGGGGAGGGTCCAGGGAAACCGAACCCCACCGACGCGGATATCGCCGCCAGTTTGGGCAATTTAAACCTGAATAGTCTCCTCGTAACCCGTGAGAACGCCGATACTGCAATTATCGAGGTTTCTTTCCTCCGACCGGTGAATACGTTCTTTTTCTGGGAACGGGGGGGAACGCCGGGGGGAACCGTTGCGGGGGATAGCGATTTACTGGTGGAAGCGCTCGCGGACGATGGAACGACGGTCTTAGCCAGTTATAAAATTTTACGCGCGAACTACACGAAAGCGGACTATAACATCAGCACGATCGTTCCTCCCGTCCTCAACAACGGCCCGTTCAATATTGGTTCGATCGGGATTCGGCTCGACGGTATCCGCGCGCGAACTCTGCGCTTAACTAGCGAGCGCAATAACGATCCCCAACGTTTGAACGGAGTCGGCGATAACGGGCCAGATTTCAAAGTAATCGCCGCCGATGTCAAGGTTCCCGAACCTAATGTCGTGTTCGCCACCCTACTCGCAGGAAGTCTTGGAATCTTTGTGAAACGAGGCAAGGATCGTTCTACTCGAAGTAGGGAGTGAATCCTTTAAAGGCGGTTTAAATGCCATCAACCAGCGAACTGTCATTCACGAAAAAATAGCGATCAATGGGTTAAAACCCTCTATTTATCCATTATTAAGGAGATAATCACCCTTTTTCCTCGATCGCACAGATCGAGGAATTTATCCTTTATTTTCGTCCGTAAGTAGGGTTTGCTGAATAAATATAAAAACCTTGTTGGATAAGGCTTTTAGACTTTTTTTCCCTGAAAAAGTGCCTACCATTGGAGTGATTGGGGGGAAAATTTAGGGATTTTTTCCCTGAAAATTAGGTAATTGACCAC
>NZ_JAPZRB010000320.1:0-2801 GCF_027531105.1 Microcystis sp. LE18-22.4A | reverse complement strand
CAAGCTTTTCTGGTCGGAACCCCCTAAGCCGAGTTTTCAAGGTGCTGCGCCGTCCACTTGGTTTTCGAGACTGGCCTTTTAATTCTAACGTAAAGCCAACCTAGAACGGCGGGGTTTCAGACCCAAAATTTCCGATGAAAGGTGCAGATAGATGATTAATCAACTGAGCAAATTGATTTTGTGGGTTCGCACCAAACAAACGCAGCAAGAACCTCATTACCAGTAGTATTTGCACTATTCCTACCAGCCCGAAAATGCTATTAATTATCCAATTTAAGGTATTACTTCGTCTGGCAGATCGCAGGCGTTTCTCTTCTTGATCAAGTCGAAAAGCCTCTTCATCATGTAGCAGTTCTTGTCGCCGCTCAAGATTGGTTTCATCATCCCGATCGTGATTCATTCTTAGACCTCAGAGTCAATATTTTTGGTTCTTCGTTACTTGGTATGGTTCGATCAGGGGGCAGAAATCGGCTAAATCCTTATCTAGCAAGGGACTTAATTGCTTAGCTCGTTCTAGATTGAAAACAATTGGCAAAAATCGAAGCAATGTCTTTCTATATAAGGGTTTCACCCCTTATAACTCCCGTCCATTGCATAACACAAACCGAAGAACCATATTTTTCTGATTTAAATAAATTCTCCAATCAGTGGCGGGTACAAGCCACCACTGATTGTTCCCTCCGACCTACTCCCTTTCAACTTCTGCCTCCTTTTTAGGATTGCTATCCTTTAACTCTATTGATCGAGAGAAAACGGGCTTGCGAGTTTTCAAGTTAAAGCGGAATCCTTGAGGTAAGATGTGCAACCTGACTCCACACACTGCCATCGCTTCATCTTTGAGCAGTTCGTCTAAATTATCATAAGTTGCTTCTGATTCATCGACAACTGTTACAGCCCCACGCCCCACCACTTTAAATTCGTCACCGTCCACAATTACTGCTGTATCTTCGTCAATGCCAAAGCCTAAGTTAGCTGGCTGCTGTAAGAGAGCGGAAATCAGGCGACCTAGCCGTCCGCGCTGGGCAAAATGCTGATCGATCACCACTGAGTGCAGAAATCCCATTCCCGGACCCATCTCTATCGCGTCCATGCGTGGGTTTGTTTCCGAGTCTCCTTCAATAATCATCAGATCGGGCATGATGGCAGCACCGGCACTTGTCCCACCTACCACCATTCCCTCCCGATTGCGTTGGTGAAGTAAGGTATCTAGCTGAGTTCCCTTGATGTGTTCAATGATTAGGGCTTGATCTCCCCCGGTAAAAAACGCTCCTGTGGCTTCCTCAATGATTTTCAGGTTTTCTGGATCGTCGGCATCTTCCCTGTGAATGGTATCGAGGACACATACATCCTCGACACCGAGTCGCTCAAACACTCGGGTATAGGCTTCTCCAGCCGAACGAGGCTCACTTGTTGCCGCCGTTAACACGGCAATTTTAGCTTTAGTCCCGCCAGCACAGCGAACAAACTCTCGCAAGATTTGACAATCTCCATCTTTGTCTTCTGCTCCACCAATGATGATTAATTGCCCTCGCTCTTTTGTGGATTCCATACAAAAACTCCTTGAATAACTAAACAGCACAACAACATAAAATTAAATTATAATCGTTCACACCTCCCCTACCCAATACCGTTCGGTTGAGCAAACCAGCCCCCACCCCCCTCAGTCCCCACCCCTCTCTTATCTCCCCTTTCAGGGGAGACGATAGAATTACCCCTTAAGGGGGATTTAGGGGGTGGGATTGACATCCTCACCGCCCTAAAAGGGACGGTGATTCCTAGACCTCACGATCTAGGTTTCTGCTTCTTAGCAGTTGCCTTCACAGACTTACTCTGTTCGGGTCTGACACTCGCGACCCAGACTGATACCGCAAGCCCTGCGGCCAAAATGTTTTTACTGGCGTTAATATCTCGGTCATGGTGCGTCCCACAGTCTGGACAATCCCATTCTCGGACACTTAACGGCATTTTCTCAACGATATGCCCACAATTATTGCACCGTTTTGAACTAGGAAACCATCTATAGCGTTTCTCGCATCTGTGCGGCACAGTTAAACCTTTGCTGATTAAGCTGTTCAGGCTCGGGAATGTACCTCTTGTGAATCAGAAATGCTATATCTATTTCCCGATAGTTTCTCCCATACCAACGGCATTTATAGGCTAACTGTCGGGTAATTTCTCCCCAGCTAACGTCAGATATTGCCTGAGATAATTTCGGGTTTTTGACCATATTCTTGACGGCTAAATTCTCGACCACAATCGTTTGGTTTTCACGAACTAATTGAGTGGTTAGCTTATGTAAATGGTCTTTTCTGCTATCGTTGATTTGAGCGTGAATCCTTGCTACTTTGATTCTTGCTTTTTCCCGATTTTTTGACCCCTTCTGTTTTCTAGAAAGATTTTTCGATGCTCTTCGCAACCTCTGATAATGTTTCTTAAAATGCTTGGGATTAGACACTTTATCGCCATCGCTGGTAATCACGAGGCTACTAATTCCTAAGTCAATTCCGATGGCTTTATCTGTTACTGGTAAAGGCTTAATCGTTGGGTCATCAAATCTAATTGAAATATGCCAACGTCCAGAAGGATGCAATCTGACTGTTACTGTACTTGGGTCACAAGCTTCTGGTATTTGTCTTGACCATCGAATCGCTAAGGGTTCCGTGCATTTGGCTAAATAGATTTGTTTGTCTTTAAATTTAAAAGCAGATTTGGTAAATTCGGCACTTCCTCCCTGATGTTTTTTCTTAAAGTTAGGATACTTAGTACGACCAGCAAAGAAATTAGTAAAAGCTGTTTGTAAA
>NZ_JAPZRB010000343.1:0-1179 GCF_027531105.1 Microcystis sp. LE18-22.4A | reverse complement strand
GAGTGGTCGGGGGGAAAATTCCGGGACTTTTTCCCTGAAAATTAGGTAATTTACCCGATGAAAATGGGTAAAACCCCACACCCCACACCCCACACCCTACACCCTGCCCCTAGGAAAAACTTTTTCAGCAGACCCTAGGTAATTGACCGCCTGAAAATGGGTAAAACCCCACACCCTACACCCTACACCCTACACCCTGCTTCTAGGAAAAACTTTTTCAGCAAACCCTAACTAATTTTCCATCTTCCTATCTTGCCTTGCAAAGGAAGAAGATTGAGCGGTTAGCTTCTAGCCTGAAGAAACTCTCTACTCGCGCTTAGAAATTAGTTGAAGGGAAACATCTGATCGGTTGATTGGGTTGGTTGGTGGCAAAATTTTGCCGGGGTTTTCAACCCAAATTTTCGATCAAGGTGAAGTATAATCTGACTGAGAATCGTCTCCTGTCTCTCCTATCCCCAAACCGAAAACATTATACCTCACCATTAAGATAACTGCTCTAAAAAAATAGCAAACTAAGAAAATTTCTCCTTTGCTACTTTTGCCGTGAACAACTATGTTAAAAAAAGTCAATTATCTGCGATCGCTATCCTGTTTCTTCGCTATAATCCTCTGGAGTAGTTCCCTAGGGATTAACCCTAGCCTCGCGGTCAATGATAATTGTCAACTGTCCGAATCGGAAATCAAACAACAAGAAAATCTGCGTCAAACTTCCCCCCAAGAATATGACATTTTATTGCAGAAATATGCTGCACAATTGCGCTTTTGCCGTTCCCGACACTGGTTACAAGAACAGGCAATCTGGTTACGTCTCTACTCCTGTGATACCCGTCCCGGATCGATAGAAAGTATCCTCGATCGCATCGTGGCCAAAGGTTATAATACAGTTTATCTGGAAGTTTTCGCCGATGGTCAAGTCTTATTACCTCCTAACAATAATCCCACCGTTTGGGATAGCGTGATTAAAAATCCCGGTGCGGGAAATGTGGATTTATTAGCACAGGCGATCGAACAGGGACATAAACGCGGTTTAAAGGTTTATGGGCTCTTCGTTACCCTTTATGCTAAATCAACAGACAAGATGCCAAGATAACATACTTCTAACCCAAAAATTCCGAAAGTTTCTAAAGCCATAGCCTCTCCGTTTTATTAGTTTAAGTTTATTGTTGATTCCCTCGACCA
>NZ_JAPZRB010000485.1:0-1776 GCF_027531105.1 Microcystis sp. LE18-22.4A | reverse complement strand
CAAGCTTTTCTGGTCGGAACCCCCTAAGCCGAGTTTTCAAGGTGCTGCGCCGTCCACTTGGTTTTCGAGACTGGCCTTTTAATTCTAACGTAAAGCCAACCTAGAACGGCGGGGTTTCAGACCCAAAATTTCCGATGATAGGCCTCCCCAGCCGCTCTGTAAACGGGCTGTTCTGCGATCGCTCCGTTCTCCGGTCCGAATAGAAACGCCACCGGTTTCTGGGAGAGGGGAAGCTGGTTCAGGTTTGCTTCTAGGGCCTCATCTACCACCTCCCCAAGGTAGCACCTTCTAAATCACTAGCTTTGACCATTGCTTCGGCCGATAGATTCTGGGTTCTTGTCGGCTGTCGCACGTTGTTCAGGGTGATGGTGCGGTTCCCAGACAGACGCAACACGGGAGATTTCCGCAGAATTTCCAACATCCGTTCTTCATAAGAACCGCTATTGTCGATTACCACCGCTGCGCTTTCCGGTTCGTCTTCCATCTCCACCGGAGGCGGTATGGTTCCCTCGATGGTGAAGGGACTACACACCCGCACAATACTGTTATCTACTTCGGGACGGTCAACTAAGATTTCCGATTCGGGGGGTTCATTGTTAGCGATACTTTTCAGGGTGATGTGTGGGACTATTCCCCCAATTTCTTCCCCTTTACTGTTCTGTTTTCTCTTGTAGATAAAACCCCCCGTCGGTGAGTTATTATCTTTCAGTTGATACCAAGGAAAGGTGGCGGTTAATAGTCTCTGTCTGGCTAAGGCTAAGGGTACTCTACTGACATCACAGGTTATCCATCTTCTCCCCCATTGTTCGGCAACGTAGGCGGTTGTCCCACTTCCACAATTATGAACGGTACAAACTTCAGTAATAAAAGAGTGGACAGTTTCAATCTCTAAATCATAGACTGTTTCCGTCGTTATTTCCGATTCTAAATCTTTAATTTCACAGGGTATTTGTTCCCTGCCAAAATAAACAATATCACCGATTTTTAAAGTATCAGCCCGTCGCCATTCTTTGTCATGATCTTCTGAAGGTTCAACCGCAGACAATGTGGCTTTAATTGTCTCTAATACTCCCGTCAAATTATGATAAATTTCTTGATTATTGAATCGCAAAATATTTAATCCCAAAGAGTTTAAATAAGTATCTCTTTCTTGGTCATAAACTGTCGCATCTGGCCTATAATGGCTATCTCCATCTACTTCAACAATACAACCCTTTTCTCTTGCATAAAAGTCGGTAATATAACGTCCAATAGGATGTTGACGGCGGAATTTAACTCCTAATTGATTTCCTTTGATTTCTTGCCATAATTTAGCTTCGGCTGGAGTAGCTTCTTTTCTCATTTCTCTAGCTAAAGCAAAATTATTTTTAGGAATATGTTCCCAATTGCGATCGCCTCCATAACCGGTTGTCCGTTTTTGACATAAGACTCGATGATCTCCCGTTACCCAGAGGATTTGCTGACAAAGGTGGTGACGAATCCCGATCATTTTCCCTTGATGGGTTTTGCTGATAGTACGAAGAATCCGATGAGGTTGCAGATCATGTCCGATGACATAATCTCCCGGTTGTAATTTTTCTATTTCTAAAGCCCCCCCTTGCCCTCCTAAAGCCCCCCCGATGTCGGGGGGGTTGGGGTAGGGCTGTTTCATTCTCCCATCAGAATATCAAAAGTAAAAGCGATCACTGTCAGGTAAAATGAGAAGTGAACGCGAACTTTTGAAAGATATGTTGAGCTTAATAGAAAAACTAAAACAAGTCAAGGACTTTCGGAAAG
>NZ_JAPZRB010000403.1:0-15187 GCF_027531105.1 Microcystis sp. LE18-22.4A | reverse complement strand
CAAGCTTTTCTGGTCGGAACCCCCTAAGCCGAGTTTTCAAGGTGCTGCGCCGTCCACTTGGTTTTCGAGACTGGCCTTTTAATTCTAACGTAAAGCCAACCTAGAACGGCGGGGTTTCAGACCCAAAATTTCCGATGAGTGAATCAGAAAGCAACAAGGTGCGTTACAAACCATAACGCACCAAAATTTTTATTAATCTCTAACAAAGATTACAGGGGTCGATAGACGCGATAATCGATATTGGGGAAAATATTGTCGATTTCCTCGACTTTTTCCAGCCAACCAGCATCAATCTTCTCGGATTTCACATCTTCATAGATTTTATTTAACCGCAGCAGGTGGGAACGAGTGCGCCGGACAGCATAGGGAACCATCGTACCGGTTCGCATAATAAACGCCCAATCAGAAGATTGTGCTAATAATAACTCCCGGGCCGCCTGATTTAAAGCCCGTTCCTGCAATTCATCCTCCGCTTCATGATGACTTAATTCAATCATCCGTTCCGTGCCTTTGTGTAGGTGAGGATAGATCCAAGCATTAGTTTCATTCAGCCAGTATTCATGGAAACCCTTATAACCCCAACTGGATTGGGAAGGACGACAGACCTGCTGGGTCGGGTTAGCCCGGAGATAATCGGCTAAATGGGTCATTTGGTAGATATTTTGGTCATACCAAGACTTACGGAACAGAAAATCAATAAACCAGGGTCCCTCATACCACCAGTGACCGAATAACTCGGCATCGTAGGGAGAAACAACCAGGGGAGGACGGCCCATAATTCCGGCTAAACTCTCCACTTGCCGCTCGCGATTATACATAAAATTGCCCGCGTGTTCGGCGGCTTTTTCTTTGGCCCAGTAGGGGTCATAAAGCCCTTTTTCCGATAAACCACCGTCCCGGCTAGTAATTTTGTGGTATTTGATGCCTATATTCTTGCGTTGACCGTTGGGCATGATATAGGGCTTAATATACTCGTATTCCGCTTCCCAGCCCAAATCTTTATAGAATTCCCGATAGACCACATCCCCCGGATAACCGACTTGGGAAGACCAAACCTGTTGGGAAGATTCGTGGTCACGACCGAAAGCAGCCACCCCGGTTTCCGTGAAAATGGGCGCGTAACTGCCGTAACGGGGGCGAGGACGACCGTAGAGAATACCGTGGCCATCGACGAGGAAATAACGAATGCCCGCATCGGCTAACATTCTTTCTACCCCTTCGTAGTAGGCACATTCCGGCAACCAAATGCCCTTGGGACGACGACCGAAATTTTCTTCGTAGTGTTGACAGGCCACCTCAATTTGCGCCCAGACCGCTTGTGGGTACATTTTCATCAGGGGCATATAACCGTGAGTCGCACCACAGGTGATAATTTCTAGGTTATTACTGTCGAGGAATTGTTTAAAAGCTTTGACCAGATCTCGATCGTATTTTTCCCAAGTTTGTCGGATACTTTGGAAAGATTCAGCGTAATATTCGGCTAAGTAGCGAATATGGCCATTATGTTGATTATGGTCGATTTCTTTAGCAATTAATTCTTCTAACTTACCTAAGTGTTCTTCATAACGCTCTTGCAGTAACGGATCCCGCAGCATCGACACCAAAGGCGGAGTCATGCTCATGGTCATTTTAAAATCGATACCGTCCCGCTTGAGACCTTCAAAAACTTGCAGCAGAGGGATGTAGGTTTCTGTGATTGCTTCGTATAACCATTCTTCTTCGAGGACGTAATCGCTTTCGGGATGGCGGACGAAAGGGAGATGAGCGTGGAGAACTAGGGCAACATAGCCAAAAGCCATAGGATTTCTTCTTAGAATTAAGGAATAAAACTTTAAGATTAGGTTGAGTAGATTTTATACTATCTTAAGCTTCTACAATAAAGAATATGATAAAAGTCGATCGATCGTCGATCGATCTCGTCAATCCCTAGGTTTACTAATTTTCCGATGCTCCCATCTAACGAGCCACTGACTGCTTTAGGGAGAGAGACGACAACGCCTCTCTCGATTCAACTTTTGCTGTTTGTTGATGACCGTCCCAGTTCTCAAGAAATTATCCGTCAAATTCAGTCCTATCTCCAGTCTTTAAAGTCTGATTACCCGATTGACCTACAAATCATCGAAATTCGCCAGCAACCTCATTTAGTCGAACATTTTCGCCTTGTAGCTACTCCCGCTTTGGTCAAAATTGCCCCCGGCCCCCGCCATACCCTCGCGGGCAGTAACCTGGTGGAACAGTTTAAAAAATGGTTGGTACGCTGGCAAAAAGCGATTAAAGAGGAGGTCAAAAATCATCCCGCTGAGGATGCACAACTTCAAGAGGTGGAACATTCGGGCGAACTCATCCGCATCGCCGATGAGGTTTTTCGTCTCAAACAGGAAAAGGAAGAATTATTAGAACAATTAAAATTTAAAGACCAAATTTTGGCTATGTTAGCCCACGATTTACGCAGTCCTCTCACCGCCGCTTCCATCGCCGTGGAAACCCTAGAATTAGCCTATCATCAACCGGATACTGAGCGCAGTCTGCAATTACGAGAACAACTGCACCAACAGGCCCGCAAACAGTTTCGGATTATGAACCGTTTGATTACGGATATTCTGCAAGCTTCTAAGAGCATGGCGGCGCAATTCACTCTCCAACAGAGTAAATTTTATCTCCAATCCCTCTGTCAGGAAATTTTGTCTCAATTTACCGATACTTTTCAGGAAAAGACTTTAATTCTCCAAAGCGATATCCCCCAAGATCTGCCCCCCGTCTATGCTGATGAGGAGTTAATCCGACAGGTGATTATTAATCTCCTGGAGAATGGGATCAAATATACTCCCGCCGGCGGCGAAATTACCCTTTCTGTCCTTCATCGTACTACTCAAAAAGTACAGGTGAGCATCAGTGATACCGGCCCCGGCATCCCCGAAGAAAAACAAGAGCATATTTTTGAGGGCCATGTGCGTCTCAAACGGGATGAGGGGAAAGAAGGTTATGGCATCGGTTTATCGGTCTGTCGCAAGATTATTCGCGCCCACTACGGTCAAATTTGGGTGGATAGTGTCCCTGACCACGGCAGTAGTTTTCACTTCACCCTGCCAGTTTATCGCTAAAATGCTCCGCTAACCAATTATCAATGTCCCCTAAAACTAAGTCGGGGATTTCCCAGGGGAACAGATGGGCCGTATCTGGGTAACATTTCCACTGAGACAGTTTCAGGTTTTCGGCCGTTTCTTGGCTAGAAGCACTGGTAATATGGCGATCATTTGCCCCCGCCAGAACCAAGCAGGGAATTGTAATTTTGTCAAGAGATTTTAAACAATTGTAACCTTTTTTTAAAGCCCGATTTAAAGCGCGATCGGCAAAGGGAGAAGTTTGTAAGTAGGCAGGAACAGCATCTTGAGCGAGATATTGATAGGCGATCGCTTGATGTTGTGAAAAAAGGTACTGAAACAGGGAACGACGAGCAAAAGTATCAATATTCCAACGCCATCCCGGTTTAATCTGATTGAGAATTGCCGCCATCCCCGTCAAAACTAAATCTGTGGTGGTGATAGGAGGATGACTACCCCAAGGCCGCGCGGCCGAGGCCACTAGAATTAAACCAGGAAAGCGATCGGGATGCCGCAATACTAATTCCAGTGCGATTATACCCCCCAAAGACCAACCGAGAATTAAACATTGCGGGATTTTTTGGCGATCGAGCAGCCCGATTAAATCCTCTAGATGTTCTTCTAGCTGAAAATCGCGGCGATAACGACTTTTACCGTAGCCGCGCAGATCCGGGGCCAGGGTTTGCCAGCGTTGGCAAAAATGATCGGTAAATACAGACATACTGGCTGCCGAACCGGGATGACCGTGCAGACAGAGGATCGGATAGCCATTACCTTTAATGTTAACGTTTAGAGCGATCGACATTGATCAGTTATCAGTTATCAGTTATCAGATTTGAGTTTTAAGTGAGCAGTATGTATTAAGCGAGCAGTATTAAATAGCAGTTTCCTGCTGTCTTTTCACTGTTCACTGTTTACTGATCACTGATTATTGACTAGGATATATGAGCGATCGAGTCTCTGGTAAGTCATACTAAAGAATAGGAGAGAGTTGGTCTAGAGGTTGCGGAATCATTTTATCAATGATTGCGAGGAAAGTCCGAACTCCCGAAAGACCACACTTGCTGGATAACGTCCAGTGCGCGTGAGCGTGAGGATAGTGCCACAGAAAAATACCGCCCCCTTTTTTCAGTAATCAGTAAACAGTAATCAGTAACGAAAGTAAATTCGCTGATAACTGATAACTGATTGGGGGTAAGGGTGCAAAGGTGCGGTAAGAGCGCACCAGCAGTATCGAGAGGTACTGGCTCGGTAAACCCCGGTGGGGAGCAAGGTGGAGGGACAAAGGTTGGTCTTTTTCCTGTCCCGTTTTTAGGAACCGCTTGAGGTAATTGGTGACAATTATCCCAGATAGATAACCTCTATTCCAACAAAGGTAAAAGCGATTTTACTGCTGTTGGGAAATACAGAATTCGGCTTATGTCTGACTCTCTCCTTTATCAGTTATCAGTTATCAGTGATCAGTAATCAGTATTCAGTATTCAGGAGATTATTTTTATTTATTCTCCCCTGCTCCCATCTCCCCTGCTCCCCCGCTCCCTGCTCCCATCTCCCCTGGAACCTCAACTACCAATTTAAATGCTTCTTAGCTTAGAGGGGGATTGCACCGCTAACGGTTAGGTGATTGATCAAATCCCGTATCGCTTGGCCGCCGCTACCGTGAGCTAGAGATATAATGGTGTGTCGCACTTAAGTAAGTTTGGGGTGTTTTTGGTTCTTTAGGAGATCTGAGGCTAAAATATTGGTTAATGGGTAAGTACCAGCAATATTGAATCTATTAACAAAACTTTACATTCTGTTAAAAAAATGAGGCAAAGTCTATTGGCTAATCGCTATCGAATTATTCGACAATTAGCAAGTGGGGGATTTGGCGATACCTTTCTCGCGGAAGATACCCATTTACCATCAGGTCGCACCTGTGTAATTAAACAACTCCGGCCTATGCACAATAACCCACAGGTCTATCAACTGGTCAAAGAGCGCTTTCAAAGAGAAGCAGTGATTTTAGAAGATTTAGGAAATAGTCATGATCAAATTCCCACATTGTTTGCTTATTTTGAGGACCAGGGACAGTTTTATTTGGTTCAAGAATATATTCAGGGACAGACTTTATCTAGTTTAGTTAAGAGCCAAGGAAAACAAGAAGAAACCTTTGTTAAAAGAATTTTACTAAAGCTTTTAGTCCTCTTGGAATATATTCAAAGTAAACGGATTATTCACCGAGATATTAAACCAGATAATATTATTATTCGTCACCACGATCAAATGCCAATTTTAATTGACTTCGGTGCTATTAAAGAAGCAATAGGTACAGGGATGTCTCCTAGAGGTAATTCCACCAGTTCTATTGTAATTGGAACACCAGGGTTCATGCCTCCAGAACAATCAATAGGAAGACCAGTTTTTTCCAGTGATTTATATGCTCTTGGTTTAACAGCAATTTATTTATTAACAGGTAGAATACCTGAAGAATTAGAAACCGAACCGCTTACTGGAGAAATTATCTGGCGACAATATGCTTTAAATGTTAGTCCAACTCTAGCCAATGCAATTGATCAAGCTATTAAATCGCAAGCAAATCAAAGATTTACAACTGCTCAAATGATGAGACAGGCGCTACAGGGACAGCCGACAGTACTGCCAACTGAACTTTCTTTCCCTTCATCTCAACAAGGCAACGTGATTCTGAAAAATGACTGGATAAAAATTACTATTGCTGCTGTAATAATAGGTATTACTTTCTTAGCTGGCTGGACTTTCTTCTCTAAAAAACAACAACAAAAATTAGAAGAAAGAATCTCTGAAATTCAATCAGAACAGACTAATCAAGCCAAACAACAAGAGCAAGAATTAGCGGAAAGGCAACGACAGCTAGATGAAAAACAACGTCAGCTTGAACAAAACCAAGAAGAATTAGCTGAAAAACAGCGTCAACTTCAACAAGAAAAACTTAAACCAACTGAAACTATCGCCTCTTCTTCTGAGCAAACAAGCTTAATTTGGCGTTCTAAAAGTAATTTAACTAGAATTGCAAACTTAAATAAAATTTGTTTTGGTAGTAGTACACTCAGTTTAGTTGAAACTGTTTTTGGATATGGTAAACCACCATTTACAGGAACAATTACGATTCCTGCTCCCCAAACAGAAGGTTGTACAACTGGAGATACCCTACAAGGAAATTTTAACCTATCTGGAAATGCAGGTAACTGTGTCGGCACAGTTAAGATTACTTGGAAAAATAACGATAATGCTTTTATCCAATGGAATATTACTAATTTGGGTTTAGCTTGTCCTGTAGCTACAAGCAATTGGCAAGTTAATACTTATCCTGTCAAGCTTTAATTCGCCAAGTTTTGAAAATTTCCAAAAATAAAACTTTGACTCTTGTAGTTAGCAATAAATTTATGATAAAATTTTAATAAATAATCAGGAGCAATTATGGCAGTTAAACCAAAATCAGAAAAATTCAACAGTGATATTTTATTAGAGCAAGAGACGAAAGCCTTTAATCCTCCGTCCCTTCCTAACTCTTCCCCAAAGAGTAAAACTGTTTTTCTGCAACAAGCAGGTGCTTTAAGGGATGATAGCTCTCTTGCTGACCTAAGAGACTCTATTTACCAAGCTAGAGGACGTTCAGAAACTGAAGATGATGTATATTCTTGACACGGATACTTTAACTCATCTCCACGCAGGTAATACTAACGTTATTAATCGGTTAGAAAGCTTACAGGATGAGGAAGTCGCCATTGCGATTGTCACCAAGATTGAAATTTTGCAGGGAAGGATAGATGATCTACTTAAAGCTTTTTCAGGAAGTGATTTATTGAAAGCACAAAAACTTTTTTGTCGTTCAGAAGTCCTACTGAATCAACTTCCTGTAATTTTAATTGATGGAGATGCTGCTAATCAATTTGACCGTTTACGAAGTGTTTCTGAAATCCAAAAAATTGGCAGAGCCGATCTATTAATTGCTAGTATCGCATTAGCTAATCAAGCTAGGTTAGTAACCAGAAATCTGCGACATTTTAGACAAATTCCTTATTTATCCTTAGAAAATTGGGTAGATTAATACAAGGTCTGATTTGCCCAGTTTCTGAACCTTTAGTTGGCTCTAGATTTACCTCAATAATCAGTCCTCGCTTGAGATTTATTATGCTGTCCATCCTACTAAAGCTGATTCGGTAAGTTGCTGTAATTCTTCATCTTGTTGATAAATTGCTGCCTACAGATTTGCTGATTCTTGTAAGTCCTGAGCCTCTAGTTCTAGTTGAAATCGCTCTAGAGCCACTCTCACTATCTCATTAGCATCTTTAAAGCCGTATTTTTGATAACGGTTGAGAAATTCTCTGTGAGGTTTTTCTAGACTGTTGATAAAGGTAATCCTTCTTCGAGTATAACGCTACAGGTGAGATAAGCTGTTGTGCATTTAAACTGGGTATGAGGACATTACAAAACAAACTGAGAAACTCACTCTCTCCCCTCTCCCCCACACCCCACACCCCACACCCCACACCCCACACCCCACTTCCCCACACCCCACACCCTACACCCTACACCCCACACCCCTTCTTCCCGCTCCCATGTCCTTAAGTGATCCGCGTCGCCAAAAACAATTAAAAATCCTAGTGGAAAAGCTGGGTTTATCGGCTGATGTCCCCGTCAAGTGGGATTTATTAGATTTGGCTCTAACTCATCCCAGTGTTTCCCGTGATAAGAATTATGAACAATTAGAATTTGTGGGCGATTCTGTGGTAAGACTCGTGGCGGCGGAGGTATTGTTAGAAACGTATCCAGAGGCGCTCGTGGGAGAATTTGCTGCGCTGCGATCGATGATGGTTAGCGATCGCACTCTGGCGGAATTTGCGGATCGCTACGGTTTCGAGCGTTATTTGTTGGTATCAAGTAGTACGAGTATCGATCAAGCGGGGAGAATTTCGCGACTAGCAGACGCTTTTGAGGCGGTCTTGGGAGCATTATATCTTAGTACACAGACTATGGTTTTAGTGCGTTCTTGGCTAGATGAACCACTAAGGGAAAAAGCGGCCGAAATTCGTCGAGATCCGGCCCGACAGAATTATAAGGATGCCTTGCAGGAGTGGACACAAGCAACATACAAAAAACTGCCGCAATATTTAGTAAAAGAAATCAATGGCTTAGATCAAGAACGTTTTTGTGCGGAAGTGTGGTTAAATGAGCAGAAATTAGGAGTGGGAACTGGCAGAAGCAAAAAAGCAGCGGAACAGGCAGCGGCTAAATCAGCTTTTCTAGAAGTGGTTAAAGGCTAAATGAAGATATTTTTGCCTAACGGACGAATTGCCAGAGGCGAATTTTAAAATCATAATTACCACTAGCCAAATACTGCCCATCGGGACTAAAAGCCAGGGATTCCACCCAGTCGGAATTATTATCAAACCAGGCCAACTGTTTACCCGTCGTCACATCCCATAAACGCACACCGTCATTACTGGCACTAGCGAGAATTTGTCCGTTAGGATGGAGTGCCAGGGAGCGAATTCGGGCCGTATGACCGATGAGAGTAAATAATAACTGATTATTGCTCGTATCCCAGATTTTAATCGTGCGGTCTAAACTACCCGTAATTAAATTTTTGCCGTCGGGAGTGTATAAAAGCTTGCTAACCGCTTGGGGATGGGCGGAAAATTTCGATAAAAATTTGCCCTCGCGGATGTCCCAAAAATTTACCTCACCGTTTTCATGACCACTAGCAAGGGTGACACCATCGGATTTCATCCCTAGGGAATAAACAAAATTACCCACCCAATTTAAACGATAGAGGGGACGGCGGGGAGGTTGCACTGTCCAGAGGCGAATTCCTTCCAAACCACCACTAATTAACGTTTTACCATCGGGAGTAACCGTAAGGGCGAGGACAGTATTACCGTGTTCGAGGGCAATTCCTAAATACTTGCCTTCCACCAGATTCCAAAAATTAATAGAACCATCTAAACCGCTACTAACTAATAATCTTTCGTTGGGACTAATGGCTAAAGCTTTGACGCTGGTTCTTTGGGCGCGAGTTTGGGAGACTTTTTGCCCTGTTTTTACCGACCAAATTCTCAGGAGAGGATCCGTATCACTACCACCGGCGAGAACTAATTGGTTATCGGGGCTGAAAATCACAGCATTAGGGGTGGATTGTTGCCCTTCTAAGGTTTTAGCGAGGGTAAGTCTGCCTAAACCTTCTACTAGGATAGTTTCTGGGGTTTTTTCGCCACTTTCAGCCGCGGGTTTAGGGGGGGCAATGGGATTTTGGGCATGACTAAGCTGATGTTGCCCGATTGTCAGCGTGGTTAAGACACTGACCACAATTGCCCCGACAAGTTTCTCCCCACCGATAAATCGGAATTTCATAAATTTAGTTGAATATTAACAAATGAACCGTGCTATAGATTCTAGCCTTTGAGGGGATTGATTGCCAAGCAAGGGGAGATTTTTGAGCTAAGAAGGTCGATTTTTTTCGTTTTTCAGGGTTGGTAAAGCCACTTGACCCGATTGGGGCGGTAAATAATATCTTGCTGCTTCTTCTTTGTTGATTACCTTGCTTTTTTGGCTCTGTCGCCACCTGGCGAAGATAGCGATCGCCATAATCGTTGCCCCTAAAGATAGCAGTGTCCATCTTTGTCCTACAACCCCGATGATGACATCTACTGCCGCTGCGGTAAAGATAAAGCTAGTTATTGGTTCTTGACGGTAAGCTTTCTTGAGAAAAGGCGGCCAGAGGAGATTACTCATTTTATCTATTATTTCTACGGTTTCGATAATTCCAGCTTATCCTATCATCCTGAAAAATGTTGTCGATCGAGGTGATGGGGGTTTTTCAGTAATCAGTAATCAGTAATCAGTATATCTCCTGCAAAAATCAAAAATCTTCAGTTAGGTGAGGAGAATCCGAGACAGGAGGAGAAAAAAGACAAGAGACAACTATTACAACCATAAAACCTAATATTATGTCAAATTTATCTTAATTTGAGGTCTAGTAAACAGTAACCAGTAAACAGTAATCAGTAATCAGTGAACTGAAAACTCAAATCTGATTAGCTGCCCGCACATTTAAATTGCTTGTTGAGATGAGGTAAGAGGCAACAGTAAAGAGATTGGCGGAAATTCAGCTAATCTAAGGATAGGCGGTTAAAATGTGTCTCCGATAACTGCTATAGCAGTTATCGGAGACAAAAGTTAGTTTAGGTCTGGGTTTTAAACATCCCAGAAAAGAAGATGTGCATATCAAATCACCAGGGCCCGATAATATTAGAGATTCTACTGCTGAACTGCAAATAATCAACACCAGAGGAGCCGATCCTTTAACAAATACAAAGAGACGATACCCCCTCAAAACCAGTTGATAGGATTATGGTAGTGACCGAAATCAACTTTTAAGAATCTATAATGGGCTTTATTGTCCATTATTATCTAATATAACGGCTTTAAAGCCTGTTATATGCACTTTTCCTCGGTATTATCATGGCCTATCCTCTCTACGTCGCTTTTATTTGGCATCAACACCAACCCCTCTACAAATCCTGTCAAACTCGCACCGATGCTTCGGGACAATATCGCTTACCCTGGGTGCGACTGCATGGGGTGAAAGATTATCTCGATTTAATCCTGATTCTAGAACGTTTTCCCAAATTACACCAAACTGTCAACCTTGTCCCCTCTTTAATCCTGCAATTAGAGGATTACGTCAACGGACTAGCTATAGACCCCTATCTTGCCCTCACCGTCACCCCAGAAGCGCAGTTAACCCTGGCACAAAAACACTTTATCCTCGAACACTTTTTCGATGCTAACCATCGTACCCTGATCGATCCGCACCCCCGTTACGGGCAATTATACGCAGAGCGTCAAGAAAACGGTCATAGTTGGTGTATTAGCCATTGGCATCTCCAAGATTATAGCGATCTCTTGGCTTGGCATAACCTCGCTTGGATCGATCCTATCTTTCACAGTGACCCAGAAATCGCTGCCTGGTTAGAACAGGGAAAAAACTTCACTTTAAGCGATCGCCAGCGAATTATCTCCAAACAGCGTCAAATTCTGCGTCGTATCTTGCCGCAACACCGGTTAATGCAGGAAACCGGACAACTAGAAATCATTACCAGTCCCTACACCCATCCAATTTTACCCCTGCTGGCCAACTCGGAAGCCGGCCGGGTAGCAGTGCCGAATATGACCCTTCCTCGGCAATATTTCCACTATCCTGAAGATATTTCCCGCCATCTCCAGAAAGCTTGGCAAATCTATATCGATCGCTTTGATAAACATCCTCGAGGACTTTGGCCCTCGGAACAATCCGTTAGTCCCGCGATTCTCCCCGCTGTCGCTAAACAGGGTTTTCAGTGGTTATGTTCCGATGAGGGGGTGTTAGGTTGGTCCCTGGGACATTACTTTCATCGCGACGAAAAAGGCAATATTAGCGAACCAGAATTGCTTTATCGTCCCTACTGTCTGGAAACTAGCAACGGCAATTTATCGATGGTTTTCCGCGATCATCGTCTCTCGGATCTGATCGGATTTAGCTATAGTGGCATGAAAGCGCAAGAGGCCGCTACAGACTTAGTTAAACACCTAGAAGCGATCGCCGAACAACTGAAAACCAACGCAGAAACCACGACCCTAGAAAAACCCTGGTTAGTTACCATTGCGCTAGATGGCGAAAACTGTTGGGAAAACTATCATCAAGACGGTTTACCCTTCCTAGAGAACCTTTATCAACTTTTAAGCGACCACCAAGCGATCGAATTAGTCACCGTCTCTGAATATCTCGATCGCTTTCCCGCTAATGCCAAAATACCCAGCCATCAACTTCATAGCGGCTCTTGGATCGATGCCAATTTTACCACTTGGATCGGCGATCCCGCTAAAAATAAAGCTTGGGAATATCTAATTTTAGCCCGTCAAACCCTCGCTAATCACCCGGAAGCGACGGAAGATAATAACCCCGACGCGTGGGAAGCATTGTATGCAGCGGAAGGTTCCGATTGGTTTTGGTGGTTTGGTTATGGCCATTCCTCCAATCATGACGCAATTTTTGACCAACTTTTCCGCGAACACCTGATCGCTCTTTATCAAGCTTTAAATGAGCCAATTCCCTCCTATTTGCTCGAACCTGTGGAAGAACACCGAGATAAACAAAGTAATCGTCCGATGGCTTTCATTCACCCCATTATCGACGGTTTTGGGGACGAACAGGATTGGGATAAAGCCGGACGGCTCGAAATTGGCGGCGCCAGTGGTACAATGCACCGGACTTCCTTAGTACAAAGACTCTTTTTCGGTTGGGATCACCTCAATTTTTATCTGCGTTTCGATTGGAAACCGGGGGCTGAATTAGGCAAAGATATCCCGCCTGAAGTGCATTTATATTGGTATTATGACGAAGTGCATCGTCTGCAAAGTCCAATTACCCTAGCAGATATTCCCCCTCGATCGCCCCTCGATTACGGTTATCATCATCATCTAGGAATAAATTTAATCACGGAATTTACTTGGTTAGAAGTCGCTCAAGAATATTTTACTTGGCAACGAGTTCCTAGTAGTGCCAAAGCTTCTTTTAATCAATGTTTGGAAATTGCTGTCCCCTGGGAAGGATTACACATTGAACCCGATGCTCGTCTCCATTTGATCGCAGTTTTAGCCAATCAAGGTCAATACTATGATTTCCTCCCCGTTGAAGAATTAATCTTCCTGCAAAGACCTTAAATCAGTGATCAGTTATCAGTAATCAGTAATCAGTAATCAGTAATCAGTTTTTTAGTTATCAGCTAGAATCATACTAAATCCGTTGAGTATAGGCTACATATCAGGATAGGCAAGAGGCAAAAGAGGAAATAGATAATCAGTCTTTAATAACCAGATTTAGTATTAAACGCTATCCTTGGGGAAATGGATGCGGATTACTGGCAAATTCACCACATCTGTGCAGCGGGAAATTAGCTATATAGTCCCATGATCTAGCTTTTTCAGGGCGCTGAGAGCATGGAGACGGACAATCGCCTCCCCATCGGCTGCTAAAGTCAGCAAAATACTTTTATTGTCCCGATCTAATTCTCCTAAAGCGATCGCTAGAGACTGTTTAACTGCCGTATGAGCGAGGATCGCGGGATGGGAGTGATAAAAATTACCGAGAATTTCCCCTGCTTGTCGGCGTAATTTCTGGCAGGTTTGCCGGCCGAGAATAGCGATTATTTCCCGACACATCAAGACATTTTCGCTATATAAAGCCTTTTCTAAGTAATTTAAAGCTTCTCCGTCCTCGATCCAGCCCAAGGCTCGTACTACAGTTAATTTTAAACTATCGGGAGTTAAGGAAGATTGCAGCAGTGGATTTAAAGCTTTGGCTGAGGTTGCTGTGCCGATACGACCGAGAGCGATCGCCGTTTCTTGACAGATCTCGAGGTGGATATCGAATAACAGCGGTTGCAGATGGTTAACTAAATCTGCTTGGGGATAATTTGGCCCCAGGTAACTACTAGCTTTAATTGCTTCCCGTCGCACATCGATGGCCGGATCCTGTAAAGCATCGAGGATCATCGCAGTAATCTGGGGATGGTGAAAACTGCTTAAAGCTTCCATCGCCATGGACCGAATGGCGCTAGATTCATCCTTAACTACGGTTAAAAGCGGTTCGATAATTTCCGGTCGGCGAATTTGTGATAAAGCTTGTACGGCTAAAAAACGGGTATTAGAGTCGGACAGTAATTGTCCTAAACTGGAGATGGCAGAACTGCCGATATTAGCTAAAGCGGCCGCAGCCATTTGGCTGAGTTCCTCCTCCTCCGATTTTTGCAATAATTGACTGAGAGCGAGAATACAGGCTCGATCGTCAAATTGACTGAGAATTCTCGCCAGAAACCAGCGCATTTCCCCATCTTGTTCCTCGGATTCTAACAGGGCAATTAAAGGAGCGATCGCCGATTGACCGATTTTAGGAAATAGTTTAGCTATCTCCCATCGCTGTTGAAAATCACATTTTTGTAAAGCTTCTAGGGCTAAATCGAGGATTTCATCGTTAATAATCGGTTCAATCGCATCTTTTTGGTTTAAAAGTCGCTGTATGCTGGCGTTTACTGTCTCCCAGTCTTTTTTATTCAACGCTATCTGAGCTTTTTCTAGCAGAGCTTGCATCGTGAGAAATGGCCTCGATTTTCGTGCTACCTATCCCAAGAATGTCAGACTTTCTCGCTTTTGTCCTCTCTTCTATGCAAGAAACCGATAATAAATCTCAAAATTGTGCATCAGACTTCAGTTTATCCTTAATTCTCTCGGGATAACCGAACAGAAAAGTATATGCTAGGCTACATTTAATCTAACCAAACCAAGAGAGCCGAGTTTTTTGTTGGAAGTGAAACTGCCTCATCCTGAAAGTACCATCATAGATGATCACAAACTAACTGGTTATTCCCTAAATCTAAATCATGCCGATGGACGGCATAAAGTCCGTGTTTTTAAATCCGCCTTAAACTTAAATATTGATGACGTTCAATTTCTTAAAAACGCACTCTTAGAAGCCGTTAAAACCTCTGATGCTATTCCCGATAAAATCAATCAATATGGCCAAAAGTATATTATTGACTTTCCCCTGAATCATCAAAACAAAACGGCTATTATTCACAGTGTTTGGATAATCAGAAATGAGGAAAATTTTCCCCGTTTAGTTACTTGTTATGTACTTTAAGGAGATAAGGAGATAATGAAATGAAACTCTTAGATGTGGTTGCTTTATTAGAAGACTTACCCCAATTGGGATTATATCGCGGGCAAGTGGGAACAATTGTAGAAGTCTATGAGCCAAATGTTTTTGAAGTTGAATTTAGCGATACTTCTGGCCTTGCTTATGCTATCGAAATCTTACAAGAAAATCAATTAATGTTATTACATCATTCTCCCTTAGAATCCCAAAAATTAACCGCTAAGTAGCGTTTGCTGTTGACTATCTAGGGTCTGCTGAAAAAGTTTTTCGTGGGGACAGGGTGTGGGGTGTGGGGTGTGGGGTGTAGGGTTTTACCGATTCTCATCTGGTCAATTACCTAATTTTCAGAGAAAAAGTCCCAGAATTTTCCCCC
>NZ_JAPZRB010000217.1:0-7509 GCF_027531105.1 Microcystis sp. LE18-22.4A | reverse complement strand
TTATTGAGATAAACTCTCATTAAGCTGGCGATCGCTGACTAGAGTGTGACACTTCATAGTTCTTAGTAATCGCTAAAAGTCTTACCATACAAGGGCTAGAGCAACTTTTGATTTCAACGACTAGGGTGCGGAATGTGGGATAATGAG
Source organism: Microcystis sp. LE18-22.4A (assembly GCF_027531105.1). Classification (NCBI taxonomy): domain Bacteria; kingdom Bacillati; phylum Cyanobacteriota; class Cyanophyceae; order Chroococcales; family Microcystaceae; genus Microcystis; species Microcystis sp. LE18-22.4A. The sequence continues at coordinate 7,362 of NZ_JAPZRB010000217.1, read as the reverse complement.
ATCGAGGAAAAAAAAGAAGAAAGTCCCCTCAAAATTATCAGAGAAGAAGATATTCAATTAGTTTGTTACGAATGGTTTAAACCGGAATAAAGATAGAGCGATAATGAGGAAATTGCGGTCTGACTATTTGAGAGGATCACAAAATTAGAGAAACCCGATGAAAATCTATCAACCTGTTCAATATCGGTTATGAAAGCCAAATTTGTTTTAAACTCGCTCAAATCGGATCGAAGGGAATTAGACGTGAATCTTCTCCTCGTTTCTGGGATTGGCTTGGGAATCACTAGCCATTTCCGCTCTGCTATTTCCGCTTAGAAATGCTCTATTCTATGGAATTTAACGATGAAGGAACCGAAAATAGCGGCGAACTGGTCTCTATCGGTGGGAAGCTTCCCCTATTGCGAGAATTGCGAACCTCACAACTGTTAGATTTTTTTGTTGCCTTGAGTGCTAACAAGGAAAAAAATCTCAGGAAGCGAATAAATCAATGGCTTTATCCTAAAACCAGGCCGGGGTTCTACATGGAGATCAAGCCGAACCTGCATCTCGCCTACGCCGATCAGAGGGATGGTCACGGCACTCAACACTGGTGGCGGTTGTTTTTCGATCAGGATTGGCAGGAAAGGATCGAGCAAATCGTTAGGGGAGGCGCTCTCGTCGTCGGTCGGAGCAACAATGGAACAACCGAGTGGGGCGGGATGTACTTCCGATCGCCCGTGGAAGTAAAAATCGCTGAAGCTTTGGATAGAAGGGGTTTGTTATTTTTCGGCAATGCGAGGGGGCGGATAGGTGGTCAGGGTTCTCCACTATCGGCATCTACCTTAACGGGAAGACTAGAGATAGATTTCTTAGTCTTTCATAAAGGGAAGTGCATCAGCTTGGAAATCGATGGTAAACACCATCAAGAAAATGGCCAGACCCATCGCGACTACATAAGAGACCGGTTGCTTTTGCGAGAAGGAATCGCCACCGCAAGGTTTACAGCCCAAGAATGTATGGAGTCCCCCGACACGGCGATCGAGGAGTTCTTGAATCTGTTTTAACAGCTTCCATATAGAGTAGGTTAAAAATGCAACAACCATCGAGTCCGGCATGGCCAGTAAACGATCGCTTTTTAGAACTTCGTTGTCGCTGGTTGACCCTGATCGGGGAACACCTGCAAGACGATCGAGGACGGTCATTAGAGTATTGGCGGGTTGAAAAAGCTGATTCCGTCATCGTTCTGCCCGTTCAAAACTCGATGATACTGCTGCCCGCTCCCAGTTATCGCCCCGGACTGGGACAAACAACCCTCGATTTCCCCGGCGGTCGGATTTCCGAGGGGCAAGACCATCACGAGGCGGCGTTGATGACTCTAAAACGAGAATTAGGAATTGAAGCGACGGCAGTGACCCGATTAACTCCCCTAAATAGCGAGGGTTGGGCAGTCAATAGCTCCTTTTCCAATCAGAAACTCTACGGTTTTACTGCCGATATCGACGGCGGCTTATCTACCAGCGAACTATTGACCTATCCCGCTAATTCAATCGGAGTCAGCGATTTGTTGAAGTCCCTCTCCTGCTTACAATGCCGCGCCGTCCTGCTGGAATGGTGGTTAAAACAAATCGAAGGATAGTTAGTACAAACTTATCCCCTAGTAAAAGTTAAATACGGTGGCGGGAACGATCAAGGGATTCGATCGCTCTAACGGATCGACACTAGAGATAGAACGTGATGCCGTTTTGTCCTCTTATTACCGGACTAAAATAACGACAACTGACCGATAGACACGGAACCGAGCCGGAACTTGTGGCGCTCAAGGTGACAGGCGCTACAGAGGGCGATCAGATTTTCGGGGCGATTATCCTCTGGTTGTCGGTTGTGGTGGTGTACGGCCAGTTTGCGGATCGAGCGTTCGGAAATGGTCAGGTCGCTGACATCTTCCCCCGGTCGCAAACACTGCATCCCGCAGCACTGACATTTCCAGCCGGCTTTTTCCTTGACCCTAGCGGCAATTTCCCCCCAATTATCGGGATAACGGTTTTTTCCCATCATAACTATCTTAGCGATCGCTACTGTCTATCCTAACAGAAACGACGGCATTTGTCGGTAGCTAGAGTTTCCCGAACGGTTGCCCGTAGAACTCCCACATCTCCTTGTTGAAAGGAGGTCGCCACTTAAAAATAAGCTCCCGTTCCCACTGCTGTAGTATCTTTTTTTGGGGTGGAACATGATACCAAAAGGAAGCATTAACGGCCACATCGAGATCGTAGCGGCGGTGTAACTCGATATAGCTAAGAACGTAATCCTTACAATCGTGGGAACCCAACCAACGCCGGCGGGCGCTCAACTTCGTCTCTCCGACATACAGTACGATGTTACTAACATGGTCGATCTGGAAATAGAGGCAGCCTTGATTGGAATCGTCGGGGGGTTCGATGTCGGGACGGCGATAGAAGTCCGAGGGGTGACGCGGTAAAGAAAAAGGATCGATCTCATCGGCAGTGTGCCATGTGGTCTGCGGTAGATCGAATAAAGTCGGTTGCTCGATCGCCGTCTTTCCCTCTCTCACCTGTCGTTGATAGTCTGCAATCCTCTCCTTCCAAGCGAATAGGAAATCCTCGCTCATCTGGGTGGCTTTCTCCCTTCGATCGTCGCCGCCCGCAACGAATAAACTTAAAGGTATTTGACTTGATGAGAGCGAATTAGCCATATTGTCTGACATATTTTCCGTTTCCTTACCGTTAGACTCAGAGGTGTTAGAACAGTCTCCGTGGTTAATCTTCCAGTTCGATCGCATATTGTTCGATCCAATCAGTCAATCTGGCGAAACCCTCCTCATAGGTTTCGAGAGCGCCCGCAAGACCGAGAAAGAAACTGACCGTTTCCGCTTCACTGGCGTTCAAGCGATAGCCGTTCTTTCGCAAAAAAATTGAAACGGTAGCCAGAGCTATACGTTTATTACCATCGCAGAAGCAATGATTTTTGATAAAACCGTAGCCATAGACCGCCGCTAACTTAAAAATCGATGATTCGGGTTCGTACTGGAAAAAGAATTTTGGCTTATTGACAGTTGACTCCAACAGAGTTAGGTTCAAAACTCCCTGAGTCCCCCCAGTTCGAGCGATTAAAGTTTCCTGAATCACCTGAACCGCATCGCTCGATAACCATTTCGGTTCCTCGATCATTATTTGGCGAGTTCCTTGAAGGCGTTGCGGTACTGAGAGTAAGTATCTTCAAAAGCTTTCATGGTTTCTTCAAAATCGGGATCAAAGCCAGAAATTCTGTATCCATCTGGCGATTCCGTGATATAAATCTGATCTCCTTCCTCTAAGTTTAGTCGGGATAAAACCTCTTTCGGTAAGATCACACCTATGGAATTGCCAATTTTTCGGAGCGTTAGACTTGTCATAACCTATGACCTTCCGTAATTATGTTATGACAAATGTTATAACATAACTAACTGCCCAAAGAATTATTTTTAAAAAAAGACTTCCGAGTGACTGGCGGCATTATACTAGACGATAGTGCGGTATTGTCGAGTAGAACAGAAGTATCGTGAAAGTTAACGGTAACGGACAAGCCAAAATCCTCTCTCAAGTCGAACTAGATCGTCTGTTCGCTGGGTTCGATAACGATCGGGATAGATGTCTGTTTGGCATCTGTTTCCATACCGGCTGCAGGATATCGGAGGCATTGCAACTGACCGTCAACGATGTGGGAACGACGATCACCTTCAGGAAGTCCACCACCAAAGGCAAGAAGGGAACTCGTTCTATCCCCGTCAATCCGGTTCTGCGGAAAATCCTCGACCTTTACCTGCAAGAATTTCAACCCGATAGTTACCTTTTTCCTTCCTTCCACAACGCTAGAGAAAAAGGACACCTGCATAGATCGAGTGCCGACCTGATCCTAAGAAACGCTTGCGAACGGGCGGGACTAAAAGGAGTCTCGACCCACAGCTTCCGTAGGTCGGCTTTGACCATGATGAGTAACCGGGGTGTGCCGCTCCGGGTAATCCAAAAAATCAGCGGTCACAGTAGTCTGGAAGTTCTACAAAGATACCTAGAGGTCAGCGATGAGCAGATCGGGGCTGCCGTTGGCCTATTAGTCTAAGGAGTTGACCCGCTTCCCGTTGATTCAATAGTTAGAGTTGACCGAAAATTAAGATGAGCAAAATTCCTGATTGCGATCGTTGTCTGCTATATACCCATCAAATCTACTTCGTCTGTGCCGTCCATCCCGAAGGGCTAGAAACAGAAAAGTGTCCCGATTTCCGCCCCGACCCGGAAGCGATCGAGGACAAAGAACTGTGGTCGCCAGTCGGGTATTCGTGGTACGGTGACGAATTGATACCGGATCGACTCTGCCGTTACACGCGAGAAGAACAGGAGAAAATATTAGACACTCATCCCTTCTTTACGGGTGTTTGTCCCGATTGCCAACATATCTTTACCAGCAGTCCCACCCCGCGAGATATTTGGCAATGCCCAGAATGCGGCGGTTGGGAATCTGATTGACATTATGCGATTACTGCTACTATGCCGTCTTTAACTATTTCCTTAAACATTTTGAAGTTAACAAATCTAGATAACCAATTAGACTTAGACATGGTTATTCTTCAGCAGTCAACCCATACAAATTAGCAACCTTATCATCAATATAAAATTGAATTAAGTTACAATCTGTCATATTCTTCTGGCTCTCTATCTGAAACTTTAGCTAATGCTTGTTGAAACTTCTCCCAACTTCCCTGTTGTGCTTTTTCTTCTAGATAATCTTTAGTCATCCAAGAGGATATTTGGGCAGATAAAGCCATTGTTACCAGTTGCTCTACTGGTATGTTTTGTTTATTGGCTAAGGTTTCAATTTGTTGATATAAAACATCTGGAATGTTTGTGCTTAGTTTCATGGTTTTATTTCTCCTAGTAATCGTAAAAATTGTTTGGGTGTTAAAATAAAAATGCCGAATTTTTCAATGGGTTTTAGGTCTCTTTGATTGTAACTGATTATAAAATTAGCTTGACATTTGAAAGCTAAGTCTATCAGAAAGTCATCATTTTTGTCTTTGGCTAATGGTCGCCAAATATAAAAGATTTCGTGATGGTTGGCTAGATGGCAAATTCCATTAATAATGTTATCTATGTCTTCATTGTTTAAATCTATTTGTTGTTGTTCTCTTTTTAGTATTTCTTCGTACTCAAAAACTAGGGTGGCAGATACATTGATTTGAAAGTGTTGGTCATTGAGTATGGTTAAGAGTTTATAGGATGCTCCTTTATTAGAGAGCAATCCGGCTAAGATTACGTTAGTATCAATGACTATTTGATAAGGAGTTTCTGTCATAATTAATCCCCCCTAATAGTCTTCATTTCCTCAGCAGTCAACCCATACAAATTAGCAACCCTATCATCTATCTCTGGTTCGGAATCGGTATGCCCCGTATCTTTGCTGGCTACAGAGAAAAACGCCGTCACCAACAGCCATTTCCATTGGAGTTCAATCGGGTAAAGTACCCGGTGCGATTTGTACTGTGCGGGTATAGACAGAACCGCCCTCCACATACTTGAAATCGATCTGAACATCATTAATGGTTTTTCCCTCTGGCAAATCAATCGTGTCGCCCTGAGCCGTCACACAATCGGTAGTATCAAAACCGTTGATCGCACATAATCGAATGGCTGTGGCCGGATGATCGTACCACTTACGGGTTCCCCAAAACTTGTTCATTACATTGGTGGCATGACGTACCTTGACTCTCTGATTGTTGATCAAAGTAACTACTACCCACTCCTCCCGATCGAGATCACCAGGAGAAAAAATGCTTTGCTGACCAATGTTGCCGGTAGGGGCATCCCTCAAACGCAGTTTATAGACTTTCTCCCCGATAAAAGCGGAATTGACGGTCGATCGGCCATTGCCAGAAGAATTAGTAGGAGAACGCTGGTTTTGTTCTCTAATCCAACGATCGCACTCCTCTTGAGAAAACCCGTAAGACTCCCGGTTCCGACACAAAGCTTCATAATCCGTCTGATTTTGAGCGTTGGCTGGCATAGACATTAGACAAACAATAGAACCCGAAACAATCAGGGAAAGCGACTTCATACAAAAACAGCAACTTTATTAACTAATATTACCTTAGCTAACATCTGAAAATTTTCCAGTTATCTGGTTATCTGGTTTTTTGGTTGCTGTTAATCTGGTTTACCAAATCGATCGCTAAGGGCTGCCATGATCACCGCAGTCATGGTCGTTCCCTGCCGTTTGGCCTCCGCCGCCCAATGTTGCCGAAGGGATTTGGGAACTTTGACACAAAGGTTTACTTCTGGCTCATTCTGGTTTTCTGGTAAGTTGGTATTCTGGTTTTTTGGTAAACCAGTATTTTGGTTTTCTGGTAAACCAGTATTCTGACTTTCCTCTAAACCGGTATTCTGGTTTTCTGGTTCCCTGGCTTTCTTAATTAAATCGCCGTATCTGCCCGCCGTCATAAAACCTCTAATATGGCTAAAATTTCCTCTCCCAAAGCTTTGTAATCCTTCCATGCCGCTCTTAACCTAGCATCATCGAGATTGCGAATGGGAACACCCGCTAAAGCGGCTTTTTGATAGCCGACGGTTCTGCGAATCATCGACTTGAAAACAGGGATACTGCCCTCGATTAATTCCTGACGTAGTATTTCACCTTCCCGATTTGGGGGCGGCGGTACGATCGTGATCAGGGCGCGGTAATTAGCGTCTCCCAAATCTTTAGCCGTTTCCAACATCGGCTGCAGACTGAGAACATCGGGGGCGGTGGGCAAGATCAGGAGTTCGCAACCCTTGGCTAACTCTTTGAGATCGTCGGAATGGGGACGGGCGGGAGTGTCGATGATAACGAAGTCCGCCCCGCCGATAATCTTCATCGCCTGCCGCTCATCGGCAACGGTGAAGGGAAGCTCCCCCCTCTCCGCCCAACCCAGAGCGGTGCGGTTCGGGTCGCCATCAACTAATACCGTCCGACCTCGATCGCTGAAATAGGTGGCGATATGCACGGCGGTGGTGCTTTTACCCACGCCGCCTTTGTAACCAGTAACGGTAATAATTTTCATCTGGTTTTCTGGTTTTTTGGTTTTCTGTTTTTCATCGAAAAAATGGGTCTGAAACCCCGCCCTTTAGCGATAGCGGAGGGCGGCTTTATACAAGTTAGTGAGAAACAATTAAACCGTTAGAACGACGAATTAACTGAATCTTGCTAACAGCTATTTGTCCCAATCGTTGACCATTGGTATCGCTTACAGATAGCTGTTTTTCGGTATCTCCACTAACATAACCAATTCCTTTGGGAGAAGAAACTAAATCTCCTTTACGGAACCCATGTCTTGTGGTAGAGCCACCATATTTACGT
>NZ_JAPZRB010000372.1:0-11834 GCF_027531105.1 Microcystis sp. LE18-22.4A | reverse complement strand
GGAAAATCCCTGGACTTTTTCCCTGAAAATTAGGTAACTGACCACCTGAAAATAGGTAAAACCCCACACCCCACACCCCACACCCCACACCCCACACCCCGCCCCCATGTAAATCTTTTTAAGCAAAACCGAACTGGGGTACACCGCGTTAATTTTGTCCGAATACTTAAAAAAAACCGGCGGTGTACACCAATTTTTTTTGGCTAAAAGTGTTTTTGGGGGGGGGGGGGGGGGGGGGGGGGGTGGGGGGGTGGGGGGGGTGGGGTTTTACCTATTTTCAGGTGGTCAGTTACCTAATTTTCAGGGAAAAAGTCCAGGGATTTTCCCCCCGATCCCCGCAACGGCTGGTACTTTTTGAGGGAAAAAAAGTCTAAAAGTCTGATCCAACAAGGTTTTTAGATTTATTCAGCAAGCCCTACTTAAAGCGATCGATTCTCTAAACAGGCTCTCTTGTCCTTGCTGGATTGTATCCCAACAGCTTGATCAAAGGTTGACGTTAGGCTCTAGTCTATACCGACAATCTCGATGATCGATCCTGTTGATTACACAGCAGCCGAGAGAGCCGATTACTCGATTAACAGACAAACTTTAATGGTTGGATTTTACTCTCTTTCAACCAACCTCGAAAACAGTTTTGTTAGCCCCTCAGTCCCTTGGCAAAATCCATCTATTGGTGGGGAAAACGCTGCATGGTTCCGAAAAAATCACCACGAATTCCTTTAGAATTGCACCAGATCAAGGCTCACGAGTTTTATCAAAAACGGCTGGCATCGGGTAAAGAAGGCAATGAGATAGATGACTGGCAGCAAGCGAAAGAATATTTTAGCCAACATCCCAGAGCGATTCTTGCTTGGAATCTAAAGATGCCCTATCGCCGGGGAAAAAGGCTAATTAAAAGATTGTTGCTATCGCTCCAGTCTCTTGTCAGAGTTGCTTGGAAACTGCTAATCTTTCCCTTCTGGCTATTTCAGCAAATACCGGGGCTTTTTGCCCGTGAAGACAAAGACAGCCGCACCTTTGCCATTGATGTGGTCAAAACGATTATTTCTGCCCTGGGATTAATTGCTACCCTTTTGGCAGGAATTGGGCTTATTGTCAATTATTTCAATTCTCAAGCGGAAAGGCAACTGACTCAGCAACGTCTGATTACCGAGCGCTTCTCGAAAGCTGTCGAGCAAATCGGTAGTGGTAAAGAGGAGGTGGTAATTGGCGGCATTTATTCCCTAGAGCGAATTGCCAAAGATTCTCCCAAGGATCAATGGACAATTATGGAAGTGCTGACTTCCTACATTCGTAAAAATTCCCCCATTCCCTCGAATATTCAACAACTGAAGCCAGAGGAAAGAGAGAAGACCCCAGAAAAGCTCCCTTCCGTGAGTATTCCAGTTCAGGCCGCTTTAACGGTAATCGGGCGGCGTAAAGGGGATAATTTGGCTGAAACAACTGACTCTAATAAAATTAAAATTCTTGATTTAAGTCGGACAAATTTGAGGGGAGTCAACCTCAACCGAGCCAACCTCAACCGAGCCAACCTCGACGGAGCCAACCTCAACGGAGCCTTCCTCGAAGAAGCCAACCTCAACGGAGCCGAGGGTCTTAATCCAGAACAAATTAAATCGGCCTGCTTTTGGGAAAAAGCAATACACAGGGGAGCCTACTGGGATACTGATAAACAATTATGGGTGGCTGCAGACCGGGAAGCCAATCAACGAGAAATCGAGAAACTCAAAAGGGACAAAAACTCAGATCCGCCAAATCCGATCGATTGTAATACTAAATAGGGTTTGCGGCAAAAAGTACGGGCGAAGCATTCGGATAGAAAATCTCCGGTTTCACGGATAGGTTATGCCCAAATGCTTCGCCCCTACAGGACGCGGGCCGATGAAGACGCAAGGTTTGGAAGCACGATTCTCTCAAAATCTTGCACCTGTTTGGCGAGAAAAGCCACAAAACCCTTACCTTACCTACATTTCACATTTATTCAGCCAACCCTAAATACTTTAACTTTTGGCGATTTAGGATCAGGTGACGAAACTAGCATTTTCCCCTAATTGAAGCGAAAAAACCCCGCATGACTTCAAGAAATCACCGGGGTTTTTAGGAAAAATAGGGATAGGGAAGGAATTTAACCCTCGGTTTCCTCTCTGGTTTGGATAAACAGAATCAAGAGGAAAACAGTGGGTACTAGGACGAATAGGATACTAGCGATAAAGCCGAGATTATTTACCTGCATGAGTTAACTCCCTTAAGTGACAACGGATTTGCATTAAAGATTAACTCCTAGAATATCATCCCAGAGGGCGTTGCTGATTTGAGAGGGGAAGTGGGGAAGTGGGGAAGTGGGGAAGTGGGGAAGTGGCAGAAAGTTCCGAGGTTTCCTTCCCCACACCCCACACCCTACACCCTACACCCTACACCCTACACCCCACACCCTACACCCTACACCCCACACCCCACACCCTACACCCTACACCCCACACCCTACACCCCACTTCCCACTCTATTTTAATTTGATTGCCATAATTGCCAAGCTTTAACGAGATTTCCCCCCATCAAGGCAGCCACTGCATTTAAAGTCTTAATTTCCTCACTATCGGGATTTAATTGTCTAGCTTTATCTAAGACTTTTTGGGCTGCTTGCGGTTGCCAATCGTAGAGATAAATAAAACCTTGATAAGCATAATGATAGGGATTATAGGGGTCAATTTTAATCATTTCCTCCGTGGCTTTTATTGCCCCTGCCACATCCTGTTGTAGTACCTTAGAAATTGCTAATCCGTAGGCTAAAGATAATTTATCGGGGGGGTTTTGTTGCTGTAAACGATAGGAAAAAGCCTTGTCTGCTTGCAGCACATAATCCTGAATAGAATCGTATTGATTGATACGATTAGTTAACTCAAAAATTGGCTCAATACCCGTTAATCCTTGACCAATATTAGCAGACTTTAAGCGCAATTGGGTCACTAAATCTAATTGGGGCGTTGCTAACTTGGGAACTTGAGGATCGATGGTAATTTGAGCATTAGTTTTAATTGGATAGGTTTCGCCAGTTTCCCGATTGAGATAGACAGCAGATAAGCGATAAACTCCGGGGGTTGCTGCCGACTGCATGGCGGTTTTTTCAGTAACTTCAAAACCATTTTGTTGCTCTTCTGGAGTTAATTTTTCTGCCATTAATCCCCCCATAGCAATACCATGATCGTGCATCCAATAATCCTTACCGTCCACTTCTTGCCAGGTTAAAATCACTATCCCTGACTTTAATTGTTGCCAGTCTCCTGCCCATTTATAAACCACAGAAATTGGTTGATTAGGAGAAGCTTTTTCGGTAATGGCAATCTCTCTTAATTCCACCTGTTTTGGTGCAGTTTCAAGGGGTTTAACCGTGACGGAGGGGTCTATTTTACGGTGTAGGGAAAGGGTACTATCATCCGGTAGCTGCCAAGTTTTTTCCACTTGGAAATCTGAACCAGTGGCGACTCGATTAACAATTTTTTTCTGGACATCGGGGACAGAACCCTGTTCACCAGTTTTAGTTAAAAACCAATTTAAAGAATTGACATCCTTTTCAATATCTTCTTCCCGAACTCCCACCTGTCTGCCGGCAACCTGGGAATTATGTTTACCACCGTAGAAAGAGAAGGTATGTTGATTTAATTCGGGGGTGGAAGGTAAAACCCCTAGAGTGCTGCGAAGATAGGGAGAATCGGCTAGAATCTCTTTAACTACTTCTTCCTGTTGCCAGCCGGTTTTTAAATAGGGATGGTGTTGTAATTCGGGACTGAAAACGTTAGTAATTAGCTCTCCCCCCAAGGGGAATAAATTTAAGCTGGTGAGAATAGCGGCAATAGTTATCGTTCCCCAACGGATACTGGGGGCAAAACGACCACGCCAAGATAATAAACCAACGGATAAAATTAAGGATAAAGTCGGTAAAAGCGGCAAAATATAACGAGCATCTTTATTGATATTTAGGGATGATAATAGGTATCCCCCCAGCAGAAAAACTCCTAACCAAATCCACACAGGACGATTAACCTTATCTTCGGTTTTTCTATGGCGTAATGAGATTAATAATCCCACCAGGGGAACTAATAACAATACCCAAGAAAGAAAATAGGGTAAAACTTGGGCGTAAAATGTCCAGGCATCTGGACTGGTAAGAGGCGGATCTCCCTCCAAAATCGCCGAATCTACCGTGGCACGTTTGCCCGCGGTTAACATTAATAACCAATTCGTCCGATACCAGGGAAACATTAACAATGCTGCCGTCAAAAAACTGAGCATTAATTGCGCTAGATTGCCCCAACGTTTTCGCCGGAGATTTTCGCCCAATACCCACAAAATCGGTAAAAAGAGGAAAAATAGGGCGGTTTGTTTGACTAACATCCCTAAACCGAAAGAAATCCCGAAAGCGATCGCTTTTAGCCAGCCTTGACCACTAAATCGCCACCATGTCAAGCATAAGTAGGAAAACGTTACAATTGCCGCTAAGGGAAAATCTAAGAGATATTCGAGGCGATAATAGTATAAACCTGGAAGAAATTGACAGATTAAGACCGCCCAGAGTGCTACAGTCCCATTAAAGAGGATAATTCCCAATCCGTACACAGAAAAGAGCAGTAGGGCGCTATAGATAGCCATTACCCACATACCCGCGTCAAGACTAATACCAAAGAGATTAAAGAAGGGAATCGTTAAAAGATAGGTTAAAGGGGGAATTTTCGGGGACATTAGCCATAAACTGCGCCACCAATCCCCGTCAAACCAGCGCGGATTTTGGAAAGCTTGGGTATAGATAATCCCACCGTTGAGATAATCGGCCTGATCCCAAGCAGGAATAGTATGATCGAGACTAAACCAGAATCTATCGACTAATATCCCCAATATCCAAATAATAGTGACAATAATTAATTCCTGTCTCCTATCTAGCGATCGCTTCAAAATGACTTCTCCCCAGTGCAACTCTCAATTATTTTGCCACGCCCTCAAGCGCCCCTGAAAAAATCGCCAGCAAGAAACACCAGACCGATCAAGGTAAAATAAAGATTTAGTGAAAAATTGTAACAGGAACTTGACAAATGCGAGTGGTGATCGTTGGTGCGGGATTAGCGGGAATGGCAACAGCTATCGATCTGGTCGATGCGGGCTGTACAGTAGAAATCTTAGAATCTCGTCCCTTTGTCGGTGGAAAAGTCGGTAGTTGGGTAGATGCGGACGGTAATCACATCGAGATGGGCTTGCACGTCTTTTTCGGTTGTTACTATAATCTTTTTGAGTTAATGAAAAAAGTGGGCGCTTTTCAATCCCTACTACTCAAAGAACACACCCACACTTTTATCAACGAAGGGGGAAAAATCGGCGAATTAGACTTTCGTTTCGCCGCGGGTGCGCCTTTTAACGGTTTAAAAGCCTTTTTTACCTCCTCCCAACTCTCAGCAGCCGATAAAATCTTTAATTCTCTGGCCTTAGGTACAAGTCCCATCGTCCGCGGTCTGATAGACTTTCAAGGAGCGATGAAAACGATTCGGGATCTGGACTCGATTAGCTTTGCCGATTGGTTTCGTAGCCATGGCGGTAATGAAGGCAGTTTAAAAAAAATGTGGAATCCGATCGCCTATGCCTTAGGATTTATCGATACGGAAAATATCTCGGCCCGTTGTATGCTGACGATTTTCCAATTTTTTGCCGCTAAAACCGAAGCTTCCGTCCTGCGGATGTTAGAAGGTTCCCCCCACGAATACCTGCATAAACCGATTATTAACTATCTGGAAGCTCGGGGCGCCAAAATCTCTACCCGTCGTCAGGTGCGGGAAATTCTCTATTCTGGAGAGGGCGAAAATCTGCAAGTTAATGGACTGATCGTCGCTAACGGAGAAACCACGGAAACTATCACCGCAGATGCCTATGTTTGCGCTGGTGATGTCCCCGGTGTTCAGCGTCTCATTCCCCAAGATTGGCGGAAAATGACGATTTTTGACAATATTTTCCGACTAGAAGCTGTTCCCGTCGCCACGGTACAATTGCGTTTTGACGGTTGGGTGACGGAGTTAAATGATGCCGAAAAACGCCGACAACTGCAAAAAGCGGTGGGAATTGACAATCTTTTGTACACCCACCAAGCGGATTTTTCCTGTTTTGCAGATCTTGCTCTCACCAGTCCTAGGGATTATTATCGCCCCGGAGAAGGTTCTTTATTACAGTTGGTTTTAACCCCCGGGGATCCTTTTATTAAAGCTAAAAATGAAGATATCGCCCAGCACGTTTTAGCGCAAGTCCACAAGTTATTTCCCTCCTCGCGGGAGTTAAAGATGACTTGGTTTAGTGTGGTGAAATTAGCCCAGAGTCTCTATCGGGAAGCACCGGGGATGGATGTCTATCGTCCCTCGCAAGCGACTCCTATTGCTAACTTTTTCCTGGCTGGCAGTTATACCCAACAGGATTACATTGATAGTATGGAAGGGGCGACTTTATCGGGTAAACAGGCAGCCAAAGCGATCCTACAACAGGCCGAGCGCCAGAAATCTTTAGCCACGGTTTGATTAAACAGCCAGCAATCTCGTCTCTTGAGAAGGGATTGCCTCTAGACTTGTTTTCAGTGGCAAAAGATAACCGCTATAGCTAACTTGGCAAGTCAGTCTCTCAGGGCAAGCTATACAAAAAAGACCGATCGAGCTAGACTCGTAAAAAGATAACTCCATCTAGAAGGCTTACCCTAGACTGGAAAGAACGTCGGAAAAATCTCGTCAGAAATAGGAGTCAATCGAGTTTATGCCAGAGCTTGCTGTACCATTAGAGCTTGATTTCACCAGCGAAACCTATAAATCAGCCTATAGTCGCATTAATGCCATCGTTATTGAAGGCGAATACGAGGCCAATAGCAATTATATTCAATTAGCAGACATCCTCGCCGATAACAAAGAAGAGTTACACCGTCTGGCAAAAATGGAAAACCGTCACATGAAAGGTTTTCAAGCTTGCGGCCAAAATTTGAAAATCACTCCTGATATGGATTATGCCAGAGAATTCTTTGCCTCTCTGCACGATAACTTCCAAATTGCCTACGCAGAAGGTAAAGTTGTCACCTGTTTATTAATCCAATCTTTGATTATCGAAGCTTTCGCGATCGCTGCCTATAATATTTATATTCCTGTTGCTGATCCTTTTGCCCGTAAAATTACTGAAGGCGTAGTTAAAGACGAATATTTACATCTCAATTTTGGCGAAGAATGGCTAAAAGCGAACTTTGAAACCGCTAAAGAGGAATTAGAAGCGGCAAATCGCGCTAATCTGCCCATTGTCTGGAGAATGCTCAATCAAGTCGAGGATGATGCTCGCGTCCTCGGGATGGAAAAAGAGGCCCTCGTGGAAGACTTTATGATTAGCTACGGGGAAGCTTTAAGCAATATCGGTTTCAGCACCCGTGATATCATGCGGATGTCTGCCTACGGATTAACTGCTGTCTAAAGCTTGAGCATCGAGATTTCTTTTTTTCCCCTGCTGCCGCTCAACACAGAGCGGCTCTTTTGTGTATTATATTTAAGAGTCTTAACGATTTCTTAGCAATATCCTAATTTTTATCTAGTGCCATCTAGTTTAACGAAAGAACAATCAATGTTTGGTCTTATAGGTCATCTTACCAGTTTAGAACACGCCCAATCGGTCGCCGACGATCTAGGTTATCCTGAATATGCTAACCAGGGATTAGATTTTTGGTGCGCTGCCCCCCCGCAAATTGTCGATGATTTTCATGTCACCAGCATCACGGGGCAAACCATCAGAGGAAAATATATCGAATCCTGTTTTTTACCGGAGATGTTGTCGAATCGTTGGGTAAAGTCTGCTATTCGTAAGGTGCTAAATGCCATGGCACTCGCTCAAAAAAGTGATATCAACATCACCGCACTCGGTGGTTTTTCTTCAATTATTTTCGAGGAATTTAATCTCAAAGATAATCGACAGGTGCGGAATATCGAGCTAGATTTTGGCCGTTTCACCACCGGTAACACCCACACCGCTTACGTCATCTGCACTCAAGTAGAAACCCTCGCTGAAAAAATGGGCATCGATTTAGCTCAATCTACCGTCGTGGTTTGCGGGGCAACTGGAGATATCGGCAGCGCCGTTTGTCGTTGGTTAAATGAAAAAACCGATACAAAAGAACTAATATGTGTGGCACGCAATCAAGAGCGTTTACAATCTCTGCAAGAGGAGTTAGGACGCGGTAAAATTCTTCCCCTAGAGGAGGCTTTACCCCTGGCTGATATCATTGTTTGGGTGGCTAGTCTGCCTAAAGGGGTGGAAATTGATCCAGATAAACTCAAGCGCCCCTGCATTATTATTGATGGTGGTTATCCGAAAAATTTAGGCACGGTGTTAAATGCCCCCGATATTTCGGTGATTAAGGGCGGCATTGTCGAGCATTCCCTCGATATTGACTGGAAAATTATGAAAATCGTCAATATGGATATTCCCTCTCGTCAAATGTTTGCCTGTTTTGCCGAGGCGATTTTATTAGAGTTGGAGGGTTGGCAAACTAATTTTTCCTGGGGACGCAATCAAATTACCGTCCCTAAAATGGAACAAATCGGCGCAGCTTCCCGCAAACACGGTTTTCAACCTTTGTTATTTTAATTAATATCCCCAACCCCCCACCGACCACGGAATTAGAAGTTTCAGGCGACAAATAATCAGGAGTGAGTGCTTGACTTTGGCGGCGGCTTGGGCTATGATTGTATTATAATGGGATGGTCGTGTTTAAGGTTGAATGCTTGGATTACCATTATGAATAAACTCTTTTAAAAATATTATCCCAAAATCTCCGGACAAAAGCAAGCAAAATTTTGCCATCAATTGTTAAGTTTTGTTAAGAAAAATGGCAAGAGTGGCAAGGAAGAGAACTTCCTTAGCTGATCAGTCCGATATCCTTGATAGTTTCTCATGACTTTTGGGGGAATTATAGAAGTGTGGGCCTGATTTTTAGCTTTCTAGCAAAGACGACAAAACCACTAAACCCTATGAAAACTTGGTTAGAAGATCGCGGTATTTTACCCGCTTACGGTGGTGGGGTAATCATTGGCATTACCCTCTGTTTTTTCGGAGCTGCGACCAATACCATGGCGGGATGGTTGTATGCTATCTGTGGCACGACGATCGCTGTTTTAATTTTATCGATAATTTTACCCCGTCGTTCCCTTCTTCCCCTGAAAGTGCGTCGTCTTGCCATTGTACCCGTAAGTGCGGGAGACGATCTTAGTATTAGCCTAGAGATAGAAAATACTAGCAATCAGCCGATAAATCTGTTAGAAGTGACAGATATCCTGCCTATAGTTCTCGATCAGCCAAAAATAACCCCAATAGAAGTGATTGCCTCCAAAAGTTGCCATCGTTGGACTTATTATTTACCCACCAGTAAACGGGGTATTTATCACTGGCAAGAAGTACAATTAAGAACAGCAGCCCCTCTCGGTTTATTTTGGTGTCGTCGTTGTCAGCAAGCAGCGGCTAAAGCTTTAGTTTATCCCCAAATTTTACCCTTACAACAATGTCCCCTGATCGATTCCCTTGGTCAAGAGATGGAACAAAAATTAGAAAATAATCGCTATTATCAAAGGGCTAGTCAAGGACTTACCCGTAACCTGAGACAATATCGCCAGGGTGATTCTACCCGTTTAATTCACTGGAAAACTAGCGCCCGTTTGGGAGAATTTCAAATTCGGGAATTAGAAGTGTTAACGGGAGGACAGGAAGTGATTATCTGTCTCGATACCCTCTGTGATTGGCAAGAAGACAGGTTTGAACGGGCGATTATTGCCGCTGCTTCCCTCTATTTTTATGCCCATCGTCGGCAATTAAATGTGAAACTCTGGACCGGTGAAACGGGTTTAATTCAGGGGGAAAGGGTCATTTTAGAAACTTTAGCGGCTATAGACGCAAAAGCTAGTCAAAAAAATGCTAATCTGCCTAATTTACCTGTAATTTGGTTGACAAGTAACTTCAATTCCATCGAACAACTCACCCCCGGCAGCCGTTGGTTATTTTTCCTCGCTGCCGATTCTAGGGAGAGTCCTTCACTCTTAATCCGACAGTTGAGCGGATTGGCGATCGAACCAGAAACTTCTCTACAACAACAATTGCAAAAACCCCCTCGTTGAGGAAATTTCCGTTCATAGTCTAGATTGAGAGGAGATTCTCCGGAAAAAAATGCCCGTATCCCCGAAAAAGATGTTATGATAAAAAAGACTCGGACTCATGCGATCGCAACGCCTTAACCTTGTCAGGACCGGAAGGTAGCAGCAATACGGGATGCTTGTGACTGGCGTGATCTCCGGGTCTTTTTGTTGCCTGTGACGGTCGCTGTTGTGAACGCTTTCAAAACTTTTCGATCGCTTACTGCCGAGACTCGTAGTCAACTACTCTTCCTCTTCGTCACGGCGCTGTTTTTCTGGATAAGTATTACCACTCTCCTCCCCACTCTCCCCACCTATATTGACTCCCTAGGCGGTAGCAAACAAGATATCGGTTTTGTCATGGGGGCCTTTGCTATCGGTTTAATTTTATCGCGCAGTTGGTTAGGCAATCTAGTCGATCGCCGCAGTCGCCAATTAGTGGTTTTATTTGGAACTATTGTCGCCGCTACCGCACCCCTCGGTTATCTATTTTTTCGCGATCTTTCCTCTTTATTCGCCGTCCGCGCCTACCATGGTCTCAGTATCGCCGCTTTTACCACCGGTTACAGTACCCTAGTGGTGGATTTTTCCCCCGTTCGTCAACGGGGAGAGATAATTGGTTATATGAGCTTAACTGCACCCCTAGGCATGGGAATCGGTCCAGCTTTAGGCAGTTATCTCTACCAATCGATCGGTTATAACGGTTTATTTCTAGTTTCCGCCGCTTCAGGAGCGATCGCCTTTCTCTTGGGTTTCTCCATTCAAGAACCGGACTTCAAGAAAAAATTAGCCCAAATGAAGGCAGAAAATCAGACAATCGAGCGCAGTTTTTGGGCATTATGTCAAGAGCGAGCTTTTTTAGTCCCTACCTTAGTTTTTCTATTGGTCGGTACTTTATTCGGCGGTTTAGTCGCTTTTTTACCCCTGTTTCTCCTCGAAAATCAGATTCCTGTCAGTGCTGGTCTATTCTACAGCTGTGCGGCAGTATCGGGGGTAATCGGACGGATTTTGTCGGGAGGAGCCAGTGATCGCTATGGACGGGGTTTATTCATCACTATTAGCGTTTTTTGCTATGGTTTATCCATGTTGGTTCTATCTTCTGCCCGATCTTCCTCCGCTTTAATTTTAGCCGCTATCCTCGAAGGTACGGGAGGGGGGATTTTATTCCCTATGTTACTGGCTTTAATCTCCGATCGCTCTGGGCCCCAAGAACGCGGCCGGGCCTATTCTATCTGTATCGGCGGTTTTGATGTGGGAACAGCCTTAGCCGGTCCAATTCTGGGGGTTTTAGCAATTTCCTACAAAACTATGTTTAGTTTATCGTCAGGATTAGCTGTTATCGCTCTCTTTCTCTTTTTTACTCTCTCTAACCCCACCATACGCCATTCTTTTCTCTTCGCTTTCGGCTTAGAAAAAGATCGTTATGCTCTGCGCGGACAATTACAATAAAGCTTACTGAAAAAGTTTTTCCTAGGGCAGGGTTATTTAATAGGTTTGAGGTGGAAAATTATCGGGAATATCTAATTCAAATACTTGGTCATGAATCCGAGCCACATAAAACCCTTCTTGGAGAATTTTTTCCCGTAATCCTGGTGATAAATCAACCGCCGCTAATATGCCATAGAGTTTTTTATCTTTGTGTTCAGAGAAAAAGCTACGAAACCG